>JBQCCT010000226.1:0-2716 GCA_051961955.1 Solirubrobacterales bacterium | reverse complement strand
GCGCTCGGGCGGCACGTAGCCCTCGTACGGACAGCCGAAGCTGGTGCTGATCACGCCCTCGCAGCGCAGCCCCTCCTCGGTGGCGCGGGCGAGCACCGCTTCCACTCCGACGAGGGACTCCTCGACCGAGCGGTTGACGTTGTGGCGGTTGTGGGTCTCCGAGGCCGAGAGGAAGGCGTTGACCTCGTCGATCTTGTCGCGCACCTCCAGCGCCGCCTCCAGCCCGCGCATGTTCGGAACCAATACGGAAACCGAGACCTCGTCGGGGATCTCGGCCCGCTCCAGCACCTCGCGCCCGTCGGCAAGCTGTGGCACCGCGTCGGCGCGGACGAAGCTCGTCACCTCCAGCCGCCGCAGCCCCGTGCGGGCCAGCAGCTCGACCAGCCGCACCTTGTCAGCGGTGGCGATCGTCTCCGGCTCGTTCTGGAAGCCGTCGCGCGGCCCGACCTCGCGGATGCGGACGGCGGACGGGATCACGTCACTCCTCCCTCGGGCTGCGGGACGGAATCGTCATCAGGCCCCCAGGGCCCGCGCGATCACCATCTGCTGGACCTCGTCGGTGCCCTCGCCGATCGTGAGGATCTTGGCGTCGCGGTAGAAGCGGCAGACCGGGTACTCCTCGATGTAGCCATAACCGCCGTGGATCTGCACCGCCTCGTCGCAGCAGCGGACCGCGAGCCGGCCGCTCTTCAGCTTCGCCTGAGCGGCGGTGAGGCTGAAGTTTTCCCCGCGGTCCTTCATTCGGGCGGCTTTGTAGACGAGCAGCCGGGTCGCCTCGATCTCGGTCGCCATGTCGGCGAGCTTGGCCTGGATCGTCTGGAAGCGGGAGATCGGCTGGCCGAACGCCTGGCGCTCCTTGGCATAGGCGAGCGCCTCGTCGAGCGCCCCCTGGGCGAGGCCCACGCCCATCGCGGCGACGCCGATACGGCCGATGTCGAGCACCTGCAGGAACTGGCGGAAGCCCATCCCGCGCGGGCCGAGCAGGTTGGCCTCCGGGACGCGGCAGTCGGTGAAGATGAGCGGGCGGGTGTCGGAGGCGTTCCAGCCCATCTTGCGGTAGGGCTCGCCCTGCTCGTAGCCGGCGGTGCCGTTGGCGACGATCAGGTTGGAGATCTCGTCCTCGCCGGTGCGGGCGGTGATGCAGACGACGCCGGAGATGTCCGTACCGGCGTTGGTGATGAACTGCTTGGCGCCGTCGATCACCCATTCGCCGCCGTCGAGACGCGCCTTGGTGCGGACGTTGCCGGCGTCGGAGCCGGCCTCCGGCTCGGTCAGGCCGAAGGCGCCGAGAATCTCGCCCGCGCAGAGCCGCGGCAGCCACTCTTCTTTCTGCTCCTCGTCACCGAACAGGTAGATCGGTTGCGTGCCGAGTGAGGTGTGGGCGCAGAGGGTGATTGCGACGGAGGAGTCGACCCGGGTCAGCTCCTCGACCGCCAGCGCGTAGGCGAGCGAGTCCCCTCCGCCGCCGCCGTATTCCTGAGGGAAAGGGATCCCCATCAGGTTGAGCTCGGCCAGCTTGGCGACGATCTCATAGGGGAAGCGGTGCTCGCGGTCGAGCTCCTCGGCGACCGGCCCCACCTCCTGGGTGGCGAAGTCGCGGACGGTCTGTTGGATCAGGCGATGCTCGTCGCCGAGGTTGAAGTCCATCCGCACAGATTACCGAATCTTCATTCTAATTTCGAAGATTCGTTCGGTTTTCCGCTAATTTGATGCGAATGCCGATCCCCTCTCCCCCGACCCGACCCGCCCTGCGCGCCCGCTACGAAGCGCGGCGCCGGGAGGTGGTCGGGACCGCCGCCAGGCTCTTCGCCGAGCGCGGCTACGACGGCACCTCGATGAGCGAACTGACCGCGGCGACCGGGCTCGCCGCCGGTGGCCTCTACCACTACATCGAGGGCAAGGACGACCTGCTGATCGCGATCTGCGACGAGCTGCTGGAGCCGCTGCTGGCGCGGGCCCGCGAGATCGTCGCCACCGAGGCGCCCCCGGTCGAGCAGCTGCGCGAGCTGGTCGAGGCCTGGGTCGCCCATGCCATCGAGCACCGCCACCACATGCTCGTCTTCACCCAGGAGCGCCAGGCGATCGAGCGTCAGCAGCGCTGGCGCCGCGTCCGCTCCCAGCGCAAAGCCTTCGAGAAGATCCTCGACGACCTCCTCGCTCGCGGCGAGGCCGACGGCTCGATGACCTTCGCCGATCGCCGCCTCTCCCTCCTCGCCCTCCTGGGGATGGTCAACTACACCCCCCAGTGGGTCCGTCCCAACGGCCGTCTCTCCCCCGCCGAGATCGCCGCGGGTTACTGCGAGATCGTGCTCAGCTCGTAGTCACCTTCGGCGCCTTGCCGGCGCGGGTCTTGACGTCGATCGTCTCGCCGGTCATCCCCGGCGCGGTCACCTTCAGCTCGATCAGGACGCCGGCGCCGAGCTGGTGCTTGGCGAAGAGGGCGCTGAGGTTGGCGACGCCGCTCACGACCTTGAACTGCTTGCGCTTGAACGGGCAGCCTTTGCCCTTGCAGGTCGCGGTCACGCTGAGCACGTTGCTCTCGCCGAGGGGCTGGACGCTGATGCTCGCCTGGACCGCGCGCTGGTCGATGTCGCCCCCGATCTCGCGGGCCGTGCGCGCGGCCGCGTCCGGCGAGGACACGAGCGCGGCTGCCGTCTGCATCGTCCGGGTCGGGTCGGTCGAGTCGCGCAGCAGCGAGGTGCCGAGGAACGTGCTG
>JBQCCT010000225.1:0-3991 GCA_051961955.1 Solirubrobacterales bacterium | reverse complement strand
TCGACGACCGCGCCGAGGTTCGCGGGGCCCCGCTACAGCTACGCCCGACCCGCGCCAACGGCCAGCCGGCCTTCGGCTACTACCTGCGCTCGCAACCTCGGGGCATGATGGTGCTCACCTTGAGCGGCAGCAAGGTCGACGAGATCACCTTCTTCGCCGACCCCGCGCTGCCCGGCCGCTTCGGTCTTCCCGAACACATCTAGCAAAGATGGGTTCGACATGAAATGAAAGCGCCGTTCAGGGTCATTCCGGAACACTGGCCCAGGCCTCCGCCCAAGTGACTCGGTCACCGGGGGGCGCTGAGCGGTGTAAGCCGACTCGTTGGCCCAAACACATAGTTAATTTCGGGCACCTAGAGTTTGTTTCGAGCCGAATGCAACGTGCCTGTCGCATGCGTCGTCGCATCCCCCGACCTTGGCTACGAGTGCTCGACTGGATCGTGACCATCGCATGCGCCGCGGGATTCGTCCTGGTCTTTCAGGCCGAAGTCGCGAAGCCGTACCGCATCCCTTCGTCGTCGATGGAGCCAACGCTCCACTGCGCGAGACCGAGTGCGTTCTGCCGTGGAACGTTCAGCGACCGGGTGCTCGTGAATCGGCTCACCTACCGATTCGGCAGCCCGAAGCGCGGCCAGATCGTCGTCTTTAAGGCACCGAGGACTGCCGCGAAGTGTGGGTCCGGTGACGGTGGCAGCACGTTCGTGAAGCGGCTGATCGGACTCCCTAACGAGCTGGTGTCGGAGCAGAACGGCTTCGTCTTCATCAACGGCAAGCCCTTGAACGAGTCCTATGTCGACCCCGCGCTGCGCGACCATCGCACGGGCAGCTGGCGTGTTCCGCCAGGCCGATACTTCCTCCTCGGCGACGACCGCACCAACTCGTGTGACTCACGCGTGTGGGGGTCGGTCGCGCGGAGCAGCCTGATCGGTCCGGTCATCCTCACCTACTGGCCGCCCAACAGAATCGCCTTGCACTAGGCCGCCTATTGGCGCCAGGCAGTTCCGATTCGGGGGACATTCCCGAACACTGGCCCAAGTGACCGAGCGCCGCCCTGGATCGCGTGCTCTAGCCTGGTTGGCGCGGATGGGCGACGATTTGCCAGAGCTGATCGTGGAAGACGCGGCGGCGTGGGCCGCCTGGCTCGCACATCGGCACGCGACTTCGGACGGCGTATGGCTCGCCCTGGCGAAGCGAGGCGGGCATCCACCGACTCGATTGAGGTACCAGGAGGCTTTGGAGGAGGCGCTCTGCTACGGCTGGATCGACGGCCAAGTCCGTCGCTGCGACGCCGACAGCTACCGACAGCGCTTCACCCCACGACGGAAGCGAAGCGCCTGGTCAAAGCGAAACGTTGACCTAGCAGAGCGCCTGATTGGCGAAGGGCGGATGACGCCGACAGGTAAGGCCGCGGTCGAGCAGGCGCGTTCAGATGGACGCTGGCAAGGTGCCTACGCCGGTTCTGCAACGATCGAGACGCCGGACGATCTCGCGGAAGCGCTCGCAGCCGAGCCGAAAGCGGCGGCAATGTTCGCGCTTCTCACCAGCCAGAACCGCTACGCAATCCTCTACCGACTTGCCACCGCAAAGCGGTCGGACACACGCTCGCGCCGCCTTACGAAGTTCGTCGAAATGCTGGCGCGCGGCGAAACGATCTACCCACAGCAGCGTCGGCCTGAATGACCACATGGATGTACGAATGCCCACGATCACGGATCAGGCGCGACGACCGCCACCGTCGAGACGAACTCGATGTTCACGTCGCGCCGCCCTCCGCTTCCCGTCGGGCGTCATTAGGCGTCAACTGTCGGCCCGATGATCGACGCGAAGATCCCACCGGTGAGGTGAAGACCGCCGATATCCCCGAACACGTGCAGGCGAGGCGGGTCTACCCTGCTGCGCGCTGGCAGTGCAGCCGGTAACGGGCTAAGCCGGAGCCGCAATGCTGAAGGGCTGCAAGTAGACCCGGTTGGTCCGCCAGCTTCGGGGGCCATTCGCGAACGCTGGCCCAGGCGACGGCGCTCGGCCGCGCGATACTGAGGCGTGGCCGAGATTGCGACGTTCGAGGCGGCGCACGTCGAGAGCGTTGTGCGTCTCTGCGCCGCGGAGGGCTGGCCTTCCTGGTCGCCAGAGAACGTGGCGGCTGCATTCTCGGCCCCAGGCGTCATCGCCCTGACGGCACTGAGCGACGGCAACGTCATCGGCGCTGCTGAATTGCTCACAGACGGACGTGTCATGGCCTATCTCGGCCTACTCGTCGTTGACCAGCGATTTCGCCGCATGGGCATTGGCCGCGCATTGGTCGGCGAGCTCTTCGAGCGGTCGGGGCTCGCACGGATGGACTTGCTCTCCGAGAACGGCTCCACGGCCTTCTACGAGGCGCTGCCCCACAAGGTGAAGCCTGGGTACCGCATCTATAGGCACGCGCGGTAGGACTGCCCAAGTTCAACACTGGCCCACGCGAGAGCGCTCAACGTGAGGCTTGCGGAAGGGCTGCTAACTAAGGATCCGGAGAGCGAGGCCCAGCGCGCAGCCGGAAGCGACTAGTTGGCGGGCCTGCGCAAGATCTGCCAGCGAAACCGCGAGCTCCACGGCCTTCGAACGGCTGAACCCTAGCTCGCGGAACTGCTCCTCACGCCAGCGATAGACGGCGCCGTCTTCGTCGCCGGAAGGAAGCACCGGCCACTCTGAGAGTGCAGGGGTCGTGTCCATGGGTTCTAGAACGTTCAGATGCCCGAAAGGTTTTGGCCACGCCCGATTCCTTACAAGACCTTGACCTTGAGCGGGTTCGCTGCATGGA
The DNA here is from genome assembly GCA_051961955.1 of Solirubrobacterales bacterium. GTDB lineage: Bacteria > Actinomycetota > Thermoleophilia > Solirubrobacterales > 70-9 > VAYN01. Next base: position 1,195 of record JBQCCT010000225.1, on the reverse strand, counting down.
CTCCTTCGATTCTCGGTGGGGGGACATTCGCGAACACTGGCCCAGTCGAGCGCCTACCGCCAGAGGTCTTCGTCGCCGGGTAGGACGACGTCAACGTGTTCGGCCGGTCGCTGGCGTGCGACGTAGTCATCCTCCTCGTCCATCCAGCGTTCCCACTGTGCGCGCGAGTCTTCGCCGTCGCGGCCGATCCCTCGTTGGAGCCGTACCGCCCGATCCGTCTCCACCCAGATGCTGTAGGCGAGGTAGGGGCGAAACGAATTCCGAGCGGCCGACACTCCTTCGAGCAGCACCGCTCCCCGTGGCTCGATCACGATCGGTGCGCGTTTCTCTCCCGCCCAGGCTGTCGGTTGGTAGCGCGCAACCGCTCCCGCCGCCAAGGGCTTGAGGGCTTGTTCGATCAGCGCGGGCCACCAATCGATTGGGTTGTCCCAGCTTGCGAAGTCGTCCGTGTGAATAACAGCGGTCGCCCGCAGCTCCTCGGCCAGCCAAGCCGCGAGCGTGGTCTTGCCGGCTCCGCCTGGCCCGTCGATCGCGATGATTCGGGTCACCACACCTTCAGGGGCTCGGGCCTCGCGGGCCCCGCGAAGCAATAACTGGAGAGCGTCCATCCCTGGGTACGGAGTCTTACTCCTCGGCCCCTGCCGCTCAGGGGTCATTCGGGAACACTGGCCCAACCGACGGTGTATAGGTCGCGCCTCTAGGCGCGTTTCGAGCGGAACGCTTCGACCTTGGCGGTGCGCGGGTCGTTCAGGAGTTTCTTGTACCGGGGCGACTCAACCGCGATCAGCGCGATCCTCCCCTCGGCGTTGTTGTGGAGACCCCAGCCGTAGCGTTTCGCGAGCGGCGAGACGCGAAGGTGCGGGTGGCCCTTGCTCAAGAACTTCTTCCGCTCGGTGGGCCAACTAGCTTTCGGGAAGTCGTGCAGGACGGCGTACACCTCGAAGGCAATGTCCTCTTCGGTGTACCTGTAAGGGTGCTTGGCGAGCAGCTCGTACTCCACAACCGCTTTCGTCTTCCTGCCACCTCGCGTTTGTGGTACCTGCGCCACGGTGGCGGGACAGTCGTCGGCGACCTGAACCAGTGCGTTGTAGTAGTTCATGGTTCTCCTCAGCTCGCATCCGGCTGCCGCTTAGGAGCTTCGGACAACCTCATAAGTGAGGACGGCGAGATAGGCGCTGAGACTGATCACGTCGCC
>JBQCCT010000224.1:0-10605 GCA_051961955.1 Solirubrobacterales bacterium | reverse complement strand
CGATCAGGTAGAGCTTGCCGATGAAGCCCGTCGTCGCCGGCAGCCCCGCCAGCGCCAGCATCGAGATCGTCAGCGGCCAGGCCAGCAGCGGCCGCTCGGACCCGAGCCCGCGGATCCCGCGGATGTCGTCGCCGAAGACCGTTTCCCGCTCGCGGGCGACGATCACGGCGAAGGCGCCGAGGTTCATGAAGGCGTAGGCGGCGAGGTAGAAGACCAGCGAGCTGACGCCGGATTCGGAGGCGACGACGATACCGCCGAGCATGTAGCCGGCCTGGGCGACGCCGGACCAGCCCAGCAGCCGCTTCAGCGAGTCCTGGCCGAGCGCGCCGACGTTGCCGACGATGATCGAGATCGCCGCCAGCGCCGCCAGCGCCGGCTGCCAGCTGCCGACGCTCGGTCCGAGGGCGACGTCGAAGAAGCGGAGGAAGACGGCAAAGGCCGCGGCCTTGGTCGCCACCGCCATGAAGCCGGTGATCGGGGTCGGCGCCCCCTGGTAGACGTCCGGCGTCCACTGGTGGAAGGGCGCGATCGAGGTCTTGAAGGCGAGCCCGACCGCCGCCATCGCGATCCCGATCAGGATCAGCGGGTCGTCGGCAATGCCGTGGTGGGCGATCCCGGCGGCGATCCCGGCGAAACCGGTCGAGCCGGTGCCGCCGTAGAGGAAGGCCATCCCGTAAAGCAGCGTCGCCGAGCCGATCGAGCCGACGATCAGGTACTTCAGCCCCGACTCGAGCGAGCCCTCGCGGCGCAGGTTGGTCGCGCAGAGGATGTAGAGCGGGATCGAGAGCGTCTCCAGGGCGACGAAGAAGGTGACCAGGTTGTAGGCCTGCGCCAGCAGCGTCATCCCCAGCACCGAGCCGAGCAGCAGCGCGTGGTACTCGCCCGTGCCGGCTTCCTCGACCGCCCGCTCGCGGATCGAGAGCAGGACGCAGAAGGCGGCGGTGAGGATCGCGATCAGCGAGATCGCGATCGCCAGGTCGTCGAGCCGCAGCGCCCCGGTCAGCAGCGACCGCGGGTCGTTCCAGTGCCAGATCAGCAGCCCGGCGGTGGCGCCCAGGGTGACCAGCGTCAGCGCCGGCGCCCAGCGGCGGACCGGCTTGAAGACGGCGCTGAGGAGGACGACGCAGAGGCCGACCGTCAGCGCGATCAGCGGCGAGATGCCGGCGTAGTCGATATGCGGCTCGTTGAAGTTCATTTCCGGGTGGTCGAAATCGTTTCGCTGATGGTTTCCCCGCGACCGATGGTGATCCGGTACCGGTCCTTGAATTCGGCCAGTTTCGCTTCCGGCGCTTCGCCGCCGGTGACTCGGGCGACGGTTTGCTTGACGCTCGGGTTGGTCGGCTTCAGGATCAGCTGCGGGTAGAGGGCGAGGCCGAGGATGCAGAGCACCAGCGGCGCCAGCACCAGCCCGTCGCGGAGGCCGATCTCACGCGAGAGCAGCCCCTCTGGCCCGCGGTCGTGCATCGCCCCCTGGTAGAGGCGCAGCGCGTAGTAGGCCGACATCGCCACCCCCGTGATCGCGATGAAGGCGAAGACGATCTTCGCCTGGAAGAGGCCGTTCAGGATGTAGAACTCGCCGATGAAGTTGGCCGAGCCCGGCATCGCCAGGGTCGCCAGGGCGACGATCAGGAACAGCGCCGCCAGCACCGGCGCCCGCAGCGCCAGGCCGCCCATCTCGCGGATGTCTTCGCTGCCGGTCCGCTCGACCAAGAGGGCGACGATGACGAAGATCGGGGCGACGACGAGGCCGTGGTTGACCATCTGCAGGACCGCGCCGTCGGCGCCGTCGGGCCGCAGGGCGAAGATCCCGGCGGTGATGAAGCCGAGCTGCGCCACCGACGAGTAGCCGGCGATCAGCCGCACGTTGGTCTGGGTGAAGGCCAAAACCGAGCCGTAGAGGATCGAGGCCAGGGCGACGATCAGGATCACCTCCTGGAATTCGACTGCCGCTTCCGGGAAGAGCGGCAGCACCACCCGCAGGAAGCCGTAGGCGCCGACCTTCGCCAGCACCCCGGAGAAGACCGCCAGCGCCGGCAGCGGCGCCGCCCGGTAGGCGTCGGGCATCCAGCCGTGGAGGAGGAAAGCCGGCATCTTGACCAGGAAGGCGGCGGCGAAGAACCAGAAGATCCAGCGCTGGCTGCCGAGGCCGATCCCCTCCTGCTGTAACGCCTGGATCGAGAAGGTGATGTGGCCGCCTTTGGCGGCGATGATCGCGGTCGCGATCGCCGCCACCAGCATCAACAGCGAGCCGATCAGGGTGTAGACGATCATCTTCAGCGTCGCCTGCGAAGCCGTCGGCCCGTCGGCCCGGTCCTGTCCCCAGGCCCCGAAGAGGAAGTAGAACGGGACCAGCATGAAGTCGAAGAAGAGGACGAAGAGCAGCAGGTCCTGAGCGAGGAACGAGCCCAGCGTCGCCGTCTCGGCGACCAGCATCAGGAAGAAGAAGGTCTTCGGCCGCTCCTGCTCGCGGAAGGCGGCGAAGGCGACGCCGCCGGTCCACAGCACCGCGGTCAGCAGCACCAGGTAGAGGTTGAGCCCGTCGACTCCGAGGTTGTAGTCGACGCCGAGCCCGGAGATCCAGGGCGTATCCACCGTGTACTGCAGGCCCGAGCTGCCGGTGTCGAAGCCGGCGACCATGCCGATTGCGACGCCGAGGGTGACGACGGTGCCGAGCACCGCCCACCAGCCGACCGCCCGCCGCGGCAGGAAGAAGCCGACGAGGCCGAACGCGAGAGGTGCCCAGAGGAGAACGTTGATCATGAGCTGCTCAGCAGGAAGTAGAGGGCCAGGCCGGCGAAGCCGGCGATCAGGAGCAGCGCGTAGCTACGGACGAAGCCGTTCTGGATGGCGCGGACGACGCCGCCGGCGCCGCGCACCGTCTCCTCGGTGCCGGTGACGAGGCCGTCGACGACGAAGCGCTCGAAGCTGCGGTCGGCGAAGCGGCCGACCGCCAGCGCCGGGCGGACGACGAGGAAGTCGATCGCCTCGTCGAAGTACCACTTGTGGAAGAGGAAGCCGTGGAGGCCGCGGAAGCGCGCTTCCAGCCGGCGTGGCGCCTCCGGTTGGGCGACGTAGAGGTAGTGGGCGATCCAGATCCCGACCAGGGAGATGACGGCGCCGATCCCGAGCCCGATCCAGCTCCAGCTAGTGGACGGGTGGATCGCCGCCAGCGGCGAGTCGGCGAAGACCGGGTCGAGCCAGTTGGCAACCACGTTGTCGATCCCCGGCATCTGGATCAGGCCGCCGGTCAGGGCGAGGAAGGCGAGCACGCCCATCGCCCACCGCATCGGCGCCGAGTGCTCGGCGATGTGGTGCTCGGGGCCGGGGAAGCCGACGTCGGTGTCCTCCTCTTCGCCCGTGGCCGGGTTGAAGGGGTGGGCGTGGTGGACGTGGCCGGTGTCGATCAGCTCCTGCGCCTCCGGGCAGGGCTTGCCCGGCAGCACCCGGAAGATCAGGCGGAAGGTGTAGATCGCGGTCAGCAGCGCCCCGAGGTAGCCGAGCACGGTGAAGATCAGGTACATGCCGCCGCGCGCCCCGGCGTAGGCGAGGATCTCGTCCTTGCTGAAGAAGCCCGAGGTGAGCGGGAAGGCAGCGAGGGCGAGAGCGCCGCAGAGCATCGTGATCGCGGTGAACCGCATCGCCCTGCCGAAGCCACTCATCTTGTCGATGTTCTGCTCGTTCGCCATCGCGGCGATGATCGAGCCGGCCGCCATGAAGAGCAGCGCCTTGAAGAAGGCGTGGGTCATCAGGTGGACGAGGCCCGCCCCGTAGGCGCCGATCGAGACGCCGACGACCATGTAGCCGATCTGGCTCATCGTCGAGTAGGCGATCGCCCGCTTCAGGTCGGTCATCACCAGCGCGATCGTCGCCGCCACCAGCAGCGTCGCCAGGCCGATGAAGGCGGCGATGTCGGCGGCGGTCGGGGCGAGCACGAAGAGGGCGTGGGTGCGGGCGATCAGGTAGACGCCGGCGGTCACCATCGTCGCCGCGTGGATCAGCGAGGAGACCGGGGTCGGGCCCTCCATCGCGTCCGGCAGCCAGGTGTGGAGCGGCAGCTGCGCCGACTTGGCGAAGGCGCCGAGCAGCAGCAGCAGGCAGATCGCGACGACGGTCCACTCGTTGGCGTGGAAGACCTGCGGCGCCTTTTCGAACACGGTCCCGTAGTCGAAGGAGCCGAATTCGCGGAAGATCAGGAAGGCCGCCAGGACGAGGCCGATGTCGCCGACGACGTTGATCACGAAGGCCTTCATCCCCGCCCTGGTCGCCGTCTCGCGCCGGTACCAGAAGCTGATCAGCGCGTAGGAGGCGAAGCCGACGAAGGCCCAGCCGACGATCAGCAGCACGAAGTTGCCGGCCAAGACGAGCAGCAGCATCGAGAAGACGAAGAAGTTGAGGTAGCTGAAGAAGCGGTGGTAGCCCTCGTCGGACTGCATGTAGCCGAAGGAGTAGAGGTGGATCAGGGTCGAGACGCCGGTGACGACGAGGACCATGAAGACCGAGAGCTGGTCGGCGAGGATGCCGAGCTTGATGTCGAGGCCGGCGACGCTGGCGTAGTCCCAGAGCGAGGAGGCGTGGTGGCGCGCGTCCGGGCTGTCGCCGAGCAGGCTGATCAGGGCGGCGACGCCGCAGGCGAAGGAGAGGGCGATCGAGAGCGTGCCGATGATGCCGGCGGCCTTCGCCGGCAGCGCCCGGAAGCCGAGCGCGACCACGATCGAGCCGAGCAGGGGGAAGAGCAGGACCAGCCAGCACCAAGCGGTAGCGCTCATCCGCGCAGCTCCCGCAGGTCGTCGACGTTGAGCGGCAGCCTGCGGCGGAAGATGGCGACGATCAGGCCGAGGCCGACGACGACCTCACAGGCGGCGACCACCATCACGATCACCGCGAAGACCTGCCCTTGGCCGTTGCCGACCATGCGGCTGAAGGCGACCAGCGCGAGGTTGCCGGCGTTCAGCATCAGCTCCAGGCAGAGCAGGATCACCATCGGCGAGCGGCGGATCAGGATGCCGAGGACGCCCGTGGCGAAGAGGAGGGACGACAGGACTATGTACCAAGCGATATTCATGGGGTGGAGGGCATCCCTTCCGACCGGGTCGGGGAGGGGGAGGTCGGTACCCCCTCCTCACGATTTGGGGAGGGTTCGTCGGGGGTACCGACCTCCCCCTCGCGAGCGTCGGGAATGTTCCCGCCTTCGCTGCGGCGCGCAGCTAGGACGATCGCGCCCACCGCGGCCAGGAGAAGCAAGATGGAAGAGGCCTCGAAGGGGAGGAGGAACTTTTCGAGGAGGAGGCGGCCGATCGCGGCGGGGTCGCCGAAGCCGGCGCGGACATCCGGTCCCCTCGTTTCCAGGGCCTTGAGGGCGGAGCCCAGGACGGCGATCGAGAGCTCGGTGAAGAGGGCGATGGCGAGGAGGGGGGCGAGGAGGCGCTGGCCGGGGATCGGCTCCCAGGCCGACTCGCCGCCGCCGCCCACGTAGGCGACGACGAAGACGTAGAGGACCATCACCGCCCCCGCGTATACGACTACCTGAGCGGCGGCGACGAAGGCGGCGGTCAGCAGCAGAAACAGCACCGCCAGCGAGAAGAGGTGAACGATCAGCGCCAGCACCGCGTAGAAGGGGTTGCGCATCGCGATCACGCCGATGGCGCCGCCGAGGGCGCCGATCGCGGCGATGAAGAACAGAACCGCTTCCATCAGGCCGCCGCCCCCGCGTTGACCAACCCGGGGCGCTGTGGTTGGGTGGAAGAGCCCGCGTTCAACCCCTGGAACCGAGAGGAAACATGGACACCTACGTGATTCTCAGACGACATGGCTGGAGGACGCCGGCCGAGCTCGAGGAGGCGGGAGCCAAATCCGCCCAGGTCGGCGACGAGGAGATGTCCGACGACATCCGCTGGCTGCGCAGCTACGCCCTCGCCGAGGACGACGGCACGGTCGGGACCGTCTGCATCTACCAGGCGTCGAGCCCGGAGGCGATCCGCGAGCACGCCGCGCGCGCCAACCTGCCGGCTGACGAGATCATCCCGGTCGCCGACACGATCGTCGTGCGCCCCGATCCCGCCGAGGTGGGCTAGCGTCCTCACTCGCCCTCGCTCCGCAGCGGCGTCCGCTCGACCGGCTCGGCGAGCAGCATCTCCTTGGTGAAGATCAGGTCGCGCCGGTCGTAGTCGGCCATCTCGTAGTCGTGCCCCATCGTGATCGCGTCGAACGGGCAGGCGAGCTCGCAGTAGCCGCAGAAGATGCAGCGGCTGAGGTTGATCTCGTAGACGGCGGCGTAACGCTCGCCCGCCGAGACCCGGTCGCCGGGCACGTTCTCGGCGGCGACGACGCGGATGCAGTCGGCCGGGCAGGCGGCGGCGCAGAGCGAGCAGCCGACGCATTTCTCCAGGCCGGTGTCCTCGAAGCGGTGCAGCTTGTGGCGGCCGCGGAAGCGCGGGTAGACCGGGGTCTTCTCCTCCGGGTACTGGATCGTCATCGGCCCCTCGATCAGCCGCGCCATCGTCGTCTTCAGCCCGCGCAAGGTCTCGCCGAAGGCGCGGTAGACGCCGCCGACGCCGCCCGGCTCGGGGCCGCGCTGCACCTCGACCACCTCGATCGAGTCGAGATACGAAGCGCTTCTAGGGTCCATGCCTTCGCTCATCCTTGAGCCCCGAGTGGCGCTTTAGTGGCCGATATGTCCACAAAGGCGACACGCCCCCTCACGTGACCACCACCAGGACGGCGGTGACGAGGACGTTGAGGGTCGCCAGGGGCAGCAGCACTTTCCAGCCGAGGCTCATCAGCTGGTCATATCGCAGACGCGGCAGCGTCGCCCTCACCCAGATGAAGACGAGGACCAGCGCCAGCATCTTCGCCAGCATCCAGATCGGGTCGAGGAAGCTCGGGCCCGGGCCCATCCAGCCGCCGAGGAACATCGCCGCGGCGATCCCGGAGACGACCAGGATCTCCATGTATTCGACCAGCAGGAAGGAGCCGAAGCGCATGCCGCCGTACTCGGTCATGAAGCCCTGGACCAGCTCGGCGTCGGCCTCGGGCATGTCGAATGGGGTGCGGTTGGTCTCGGCGAAGCCGGCCAGCATGAAGATGAGGAAGCCGACGAACTGGGGGATGACGAACCAGATGCCCCCCTGCGAGTGGACGATCGAGACCAGCGAGAGGGAGCCGCTCATCATGATCACGCCGAGCAGCGCCAGGCCCATCGAGACCTCGTAGCTGATCAGCTGCGCGGCCGAGCGCATCGCCCCCAGCAGGCTGTATTTGGAGCCCGAGGACCAGCCGCCGAGAAGGAGGCCATAGAAGGCGATCGAGCCGACGGCGAAGAAGTAGAGGATGCCGATCGGAACGTCGATGCCGTAGAAGCCGACCCCCGCCTGGGTGTCGCCCCAGGGGATGATCGCCAGCGACAGCACCCCGGCGAGGACCGGCAGCAGCGGCCCGAGGACGAAGAGGACCGTGGTCGCGTTCTCGGGTCGGAACGACTCCTTGGAGATCAGCTTGCCGACGTCGGCGAGCGGCTGCAGCAGGCCGAAGGGGCCGACGCGGTTGGGGCCGTAGCGGTGCTGGAAGCGGCCGATCAGCTTGCGCTCGAGCACCGTCAGCAGGGGCAGGATGCCGAAGATCACGGCGAAGATGACGATCGACTTGACGATCATGATCCAGGTGGCTTCGGCGAACGTCGTGTCGGCGAGCGGAAGCATCAGGCGCGCACCTCGCTGAGCTTCTCGATCGTCACCTGGACCGGGCCGCCGTTGAGCAGCGCGTTGGCGTTCCCATCGGCGAGGCCCTCGGCCATGAAACAGACGCCAGGTCTAACCCGCTCCTTGACCTGGACCTCCGCCTCGACACCGGTGCCGCCCTGACCGACGCGAACCTTGTCGCCGGTCTTCAGGTTCAAGCGCTCGGCATCGGCTGGGGCGATCTCGACTCGCTGCCGCGGCGTCAGGAACTTCAGCGGCGGATTCAACTCCGTGATCGGCCCGGCCCATAGATCCCGGTAGGTGCCCAGTGCCAACCTTGGGCTGCCGGCGTCTGAGCTGGGGAGGGCGGTCGGCGTTACCTCACCGGACACTGAGCGCGAGGCGCCGACACCCTCCTCGGAGGCCGCAGCGGAATCACGCCGAGTCGCATCCGGGGAGGTGATGCCGACCGCCCCATCCGCCCGTTCCTGCCAGCGGGTGCCGCGGCCGCCGATCTGCTCATCCGTGATGCCGGAGTAGAAGGCGACGGCGTCCGTTAGGGCGGCGAAGGCCGCTGGCTGCGAGTCGAGTCCTGGCTTCCCACCCAGCTTCGTCGTCAGCTCGGCCAGCACTCCGATGTTCGGGCGCACCTGCCCTGGGCGGGAGGCGCTGGGGCGGACTCGCTGGAGGCGGCCGTCGGGGTGCGTGACGGTGCCGTCTTTCTCGGCGTGGGTCTCGAGCGGGAGGACTACGTCGGACTTGGCGGTGGTCTCGTTCTCGTGCATCGAGAAGGAGACGACGAAGTCGGCGGCGGTGAGGGCCTCTTCCCAGGCCGGGGTGTCCGGGAAGTCGCGCAGGGGGTTGGCGCCGAAGAGGATCAGGCCGGTCAGCTCGCCGGAGATGAGGGCGTCGCGAATCTCCTCGGTGGACTTGCCCGCCGTGGCCTCTGAGAGGCCGGGGCCGGCGTCGGGGAGGCAGCCGGCCTCGCGGAGGCCGCGGGCGTTGGTGGTGTCTGGGATCTCCAGGAGGCCCGAGCCGTCGGTGGTGGCCGTGCCCGATGCAGCGGCGACCTCGAGCAGTGCCTCGGCGGCGCCATCCTCCCGGCCGATCCGCTCGCCCCAGATGACGACGACCTTCTCGGCGTCGCGGAGGACGTCGGCAACCGGAGTTGCGACGTTCTCGCCGCCGCCGATCGCGCTTGCCAGCTCACCGACGAAGTGGGCGGCCTGCCCCGGGGCGTAGCGGGCGATCGCCTCGGCGCCGCCGTCGAGCGCGGTCGGCCGCTCGGTGGCCACCGCCAGCTTGGCGCCGTTGCGGCGGATCGCCTTGCGCACCCGCAGGTCGAGGATCGGCGAGCTGTGCAGTGGGTCGGTGCCGAGGACGAGGATCGCATCGGCCTGGTCGATGTCGCGCACCTTGGCCGAGATCGCCGGCTCGGCCAGCTGGCGCAGCACCCCGGCCCTCGGCCCACGGGAGGGGCGCGAGTCCAGGTGGGGCGAGCCCAGCGTCTCGCGAACCAGGCGCTGCAGGAGGAAGCCCTCCTCGCTGGAGGCGTCGGCGCCGCTCGCGGCGCTCCCCCGGCGTGCGGCGCGCAGTCCCTCGGCGGCTGTCGCGATCGCCGTCTCCCAATCGGTCTCGGCGCCGCCCTTCAGCCGCGGCCCGGTCACCCGCTCCGGCGCGTCGAACATCTCGAAGCCGTACCGCCCGCGGTCGCAGAGCCAGCCGTCGTCGACCTCGGCGTTGTCGCGGGTGATCACCCGTTTCACCTTCTCGTCGCGGACGGTGAAGCTGACGTTGCACTGGCTCGGGCAGAGCGTGCAGACCGAGCCGGCGTGCTCGATGTCCCAGGGCCGGGCGCGGAAGCGGTAGGTGTAGTTGGTCAGCGCCCCGACCGGGCAGATGTCGGTGATGTTGCCGTGGAACGGCGCCACGTAGGGGCGGTCGTCGAAGGTGCCGACGTAGGTGCGGTCGCCGCGCTCCAGCAGCTGCAGCTGCGCGTCCTCGGAGACCTCCTGGCTGAAGCGGACGCAGCGGTAGCAGAGGATGCAGCGCTCGCGGTCGATCGCGACCAGCGGCGAGAGCTCGATCGGCTTCTCGAAGTGGCGCTTTTCATCGATCACCCGGCTCTTCCCGGGGCCCCAGCCGTAGGAGATGTCCTGCAGCGGGCATTCGCCGCCTTTGTCGCAGACGGGGCAGTCGAGCGGGTGGTTGACGAGCAGGAACTCGACCACCGCGCTCTGCGCGTGCCTGACCTGCTCCGTTCTAGTGTGGACGACCATCCCCTCGCGCACCGGCGTCGAGCAGGAGGTCTGCAGTTTCGGGATGCCCTCGATCTCGACCAGGCACATCCGGCAGGCGCCGACCGGGTCGCCGAGTTTCGGTTCGTAGCAGAAGAAGGGGATCTCGACGTCGCCCTTGCGGGCGGCGTCGTGGAGCATCTCGCCCTCGATCGCGGCGACCTCGCGCCCGTCGATCGTGATCGTCACCTCGCGCCCGGCGGGGCTCATGCCGACGCCCCCAGGGTCTCCGGCGGCGCCTGGACGACGGCGTGCGGGTCGAGCGCCAGCTCGGGGTTGGCCATCACCGCTTCGAACTCCTCTCGGAACTTGCGGACCATCGCCCCGACCGGCATCGCCATCGAGTCGCCGAGCACGCAGAGGCAGTGGCCGATGATGTTCTGCTGGACCGAGCTGACGATGTCGAGGTCCAGCGGCGTCGCCTCGCCCCGCACCATCCGCTCCAGCATCTTCACGGTCCAGTTGGTGCCCTCGCGGCAGGGGACGCACTTGCCGCAGGACTCGTGGTGGTAGAAGCGCGCCGTGCGCAGGGCCAGGTGCGGGATCGAGACCCGGTCGTCGGCGACGATGATCGAGCCCGAGCCGAGCATCGAGCCCGCCTCGGCCATCGCCTCGAAGCTGTAGGGGAGGTCGAG
>JBQCCT010000223.1:0-5468 GCA_051961955.1 Solirubrobacterales bacterium | reverse complement strand
TCCAGCTTCACCCCGCCGCGGGAGACATAGCGCGGTCCGGCCTCGACGACCAAGTTCGCATCCGGCTCGACCAGCTGGCTCGGCCGCAGTGCCACCGGCCCATCCTGGCCGATGCGTACTTCGCCGGCCCGCACGGCGCCGGCGGCGGCTGAGCGGGACGGAAACATCCCCCTTTCGGCCAAAACCGCGTCTATCCGGGACTTCTTCACCGCCCGAAAGCTACAGCCAGGTCCCCGATTTAGGCCCTTAATTGCGGCTTCAGGGATGGATACGACATTGACTCGTGCAGGATCTGTGAGCCCTCTCACACACAACCCGCACATACGTTCGTACGCTGTTCAAGGATTCGCGAGAGGCAACCGATCAAAGACTTCCTGGTTGAGCTCCGCGTCGACATATCGCCTCGCTGCTTCCCACAGCGACGCACTCGACATAACCGGACTCGACCTACCTCCCATGGATCCACACATATATAGAGATACATATCTCTCCTCCCTGTAGTAACCCCAGAAGCGCCCCGGTTCCCCGCCGGGGCGTTTTCTGTTGGTTTTGGCTCTGCAAGCGGATTAGCCGCCGTACAGGCAGTATGCCCCGGCGCCGATCGAAGGGTGAAGACCCGCTCCATGCGCCAGTTAATGCGCCAGTCGGCCACAATTCTTGCCATGAAACGCATCGTCAATCTCGACACGCAGGGTCACAAGGAACTCCTAGAGGAGATCGCCAGAACCAATGCGCGTATGAAAGAGATAGAAGAGGAATCCGCCAAGAGGACCGGACGTGAGCTTCCCCGCGTTGCGCTGCGCCACGTCGCCCTGCCGGCCTCTGAAGAGCAGATTGCCGAAGTTCGAGCTGAGGAATCCCGCAGACAGGGAAATCCGCCGCTTTAGCTCTTCGCCTGGATCTCCGAATCTGCCGATTGAACCTTTTCGGCCATCGGTTCGTTCCCTCCGCTCGCGAGATACGCGTCCATCCGAGCCCGCACGTCGTCGTAGCTGCCGGGCAGCAGGTGCCGTCTGAATCTTGGAGTGCCCCATCACTTGCTGAATCGCTTTCGCGTTGGCTCCGGTGTCGATCAAGAGCGAGGCGAAGGTGTGCCGGCACTCATGCAGCGTGAGCGAGGGCAGAAGGGCCGGTGCTCGACCCTCGGCCTCGGCCCCTTCCCGCTCGGCGAGATTGCGAGCCCGCCAGGCGCGCTTCGCTCGCCCGTCGATGGTGGACGGATAGAAGACCTGATCGGCGGTGCGGCCGAAGACGCGATCCGTGCCGGTCCTCCCCGTCCTCAGCAGTTGCTCGTCTAGAAAGTCGCGGAGGATTGCCAGCAGGGGGATCGTTCGCTTCGCAGCCTCCGACTTCGGCTCAATCTCGCCCTCCACCTGATCCCATCCTTTCCAAGCACCTGCTCGGTGAGGGAGTCGGTCGGATCGTCAGGGCGGGCGGTGCGAAGGTCGGCGAGGCTCTGCGTCCCCAGCAGGACGCTCAAGCCCGCCGAGCGCGCCCGCCCGAAGAGGCGATGGACATGCTCGGCGGCGAGGGCGGCGAACTCGTCAATGACGGCGAGGCCGCGCAGCTCCCTTCCCTGCATGTCGGCAGTCGCCGCCCGCGCGCCGCTGGGTGAGCCGCCCACGAGTGAACTCAAATGGGCCGAGCGCACCGCGCACCGCCCGCGCCTGATCGCCGCCGCGATAGGTGTCCTCCAAGTGTCAATAGGCGCCGATGCCTGCCGCCGTCCCCGAAGCCAGGGCGAGCGCGAGGCCGAGCTGCCAGCCGATCACCCACAGCAGGGGGACCAGCGGCGCGGCGAGGAGCGCCCAGCCCCAGCGCAGCGAGGCCGCGCGCAGGAAGAGGATCGCCAGGACGCTGGTGGCGAGGCCGACGAGGAGCGCCGGCAGCACCGCGTTAAGGGATGCCGTCAGATGCACCGCCGAGACGTGGTGCCCGTGGGGATGGAAAGGGAAGATCCTGGGGGCGGCGTGGGAGTAGTGAGGTTCCCTTATGGGCCCCTCACCTCCGCGACCTCGACCCGTTCCTCGGCGCGGGCTGCCCTGGCCGCCCGCTCGACTCCCCGACTCGTCGCTCCCGGCTCGCAGAGGTAGAGGACGCCGCCGACCCAGCTCGCCCGCCGCCAGGCGCGGATGATCGCCTCAAGGCGGCGCGGTGCCTTCGGGGAAAGCTCGACCTCCACCGCGACAGGGCGCTCGTTGATCGTCAGCGCCAGGTCGGGGCGATGGAGCTGAACCGAGCCATCGGGGCGCTGGCCGAGCTTCGCGCTGTAGATCGCTCGGCCCTCGGCCTGCTCGATCCATCGCAGCTCGCGCTCGGCGATGACTCGATCCGATCCGTAGCGTTCGCCCAGCTCAAGCGCCGCCGACGTGCAGCGAAGCCAATGAACGACCGAGCCCGGAGAGAGCACACAGAGGCCGAGGTCAAGACCGGCGAAGCGAAGTCCTGCGCGGGTCGCCCGCAGGACGCTCGGCTCCTCACGCAGAAGCGCCAAGCGCTCAAGCAGTCCCTGGGAGATGCAGGCCGCGACCCGCCGGTATGCCGCCGTGCGCCCGACGCCAAAAGCGCTCATCACCTGTTCCAACGAGACCGCCCCGTGCAGGCCGACGAAGCGCACCAGCTCCCGGTCCCCGAACCGCCCCCGGCCCCCTGGCAGCCTCAGGTCCCCGGCTCGTGTCTTGTCCACCTGCCCGCCCGTGCCGAGCCGCTCGATGTGTAGCTGGTTCCACTCCATCTACTACTTACTCGTTTGAGCAGCCCTCCGCGCCACCCCCGGTCCACCGCCGCACCGCTCCGGTCCCTCGCCAAAAGCAGCAGCCGACCCCGGTCGATCACCGAATGGTGGGCGGGCGGGGTCGGCTGCTGCGCCCCCTCGCAAACCCCACTCCGGAGCGGTGCGGCGGTGGACCAGCCGTCCACAGCTCCGTCCACCCCCTTCCCACCACCCTCCTCCCCCGACCTACCTGCGAAACAGCACCGCCGGCCAGGCCGGGGCTCATCAATCGCTCGCCGCTCGCCTCAGCCGGCTCCTTGTTCGCTTGGGCGGCGCGTGGGCGCCCGCCACCGAAACCGCTACCGCTTCTTCTTGCTGTGCTTCTCTGCCTCAACCAAAAGAGTCGATGCTGGCACCTTGAGCCCGTCAGCGAGCAGCCACAAGGCGCGCACGCTGATGTTGCGTTCGCCCCGCTCGGTATCGCCGACGTAGTTGGGGCTCATCCCCGCCTGGTCGGCAAGCGATTCCTGGGTCAGATCGCGCGCCTCGCGCAGGGTCCGAATGGCCTGTCCCAAGGCGTGATGGCGGGGGCTGAGCGGCGGCACTCAGGCACCCTTCCCGACCCAGCAGGGGAAGTCCACCAACTATCAGGGTGGTTTCCGTGTAAGGTTCGGGCCGGCTCCAGGCAAGACTTGCCACGTATCGAATGATCGCCGCACAAGTCTTCGAGCACTGACACACCACTTCGTTTACATCTAGATAGATACAGCGGGAGGAGAGGCGAGGCATGGGAAGCAGGACGGGACGCAAGCTGGGCAATAAAGCAGTTGGCGACGAGCCAAAACGGCCTGACGCGGGTCTGTCCACCCTCGCGACCAAATGCCTCGGAGTTTTCCTTGGTCTTGTCCTGTTGGCGGCACTGTGGCCAACCATCGCCTCGGCGGCCGAATGCACCGATACCTACACCGGCTCCTGGGAAGGGTCCTGGACCGCAGCCGTCAACTGGTCGGCTGGCACGCCGGGGGAAGCCGACGTCGCCTGTATCCCCTCGGGCAAGAAGGTCAGCATGACCTCTGCGGGCCTGAATCAGGTGAAAGGGCTGCAAGGCGAAGGCACCCTGGCGGTGCGGGAAAGCACCTTCAAAGTCCTCGGCGCCGAACAGAGCTGGTGGGTCGGCTCGCTGGACCTGGAATACGAAGCGAACTTGACTGGCCCCGGCACGCTGGAAATCAGGAACGCGCTCATCTGGGAGACGCAGAGCACGATGAGCGGCGCCGGGGTGACTGTGCTCGGGCCTTCGTCGGTGAATGTGATCGGCCACGCCAACTCGAACTTCACGATCAACGGCCGCAAGGTGGTCAACCAAGGCACCACCGCTCAGGAGAGCTTCGGGACCCTGCGGCCGATCGAAGGCGGAGTCTTCGAAAACCGTGGCACCTACACCCTCAACAACTCCGACGAAGCGCTGTGGCAGATCCGCTCAAGCGGCGCGGAATCCGGCTTCGTCAACGTCGGCACCTTCCAGAAGACCGAAGGCGCCGGCGCCAGGCTCCTGACCAACTTCGTGAACCTGGGCACGATCAACGTAGCCAGCGGAAAAATCACCTTCGAAGAAAGCGGCTATCAGTTGATCTCCGCCGAAGGCAGCAACCTCGAAGGACCGATCCACTGCGAAGAAACGAACGTCCTCCTGGAAACGCTGGCGGCGCCCAATGCCGATCTCACCCTGAGGGAATCGCAGCTCACCGTTCCCGGCGGTAAGACCGCCTCGCTCGGGTCCCTGACGATGGACTACGAAGGGAACGTCACCGGCGAAGGGACGCTGGAAATCTCGAAATCCCTCTCTTGGCTCAGCGGCGAAGCGACGATGAACGGCAGCGGTGAGACCGTGATCGGTCCCGCCGCCCACGCCACGGTCACCTCCACCTCGGCGCTCCTGGTCCAGCGCGCCCTGGTCAACGAGGGCACCCTGACCCTCGAAGAACAGGGCCAGATCATCGCCTCGGAAGGCGCGAAGCTCGAAAACGACGCGACTCTCAAGCCCAACTCGGTCCCGGCCTACGGACGCTGGCCAGGGATCACGACCGGCCTCGGCTTCGTCGGCCCCGAACTCGTCAACAACGGCACGATCCAAAAGACGGCCGGGACCGAAGCCCGCCTCAACCTCAACGTCGTCAACAACGGCACGATCGACGCCGAAACCGGAACCCTCCTCTTCAACGAACCCAGCGCCATCGTCACGCTGAAACCGGGCAGCGTCCTCAAGGGAGAAAACCGCTTCGAAGGATCGGCGGTCGCCGGCGAAAACTTCTCCGCCCCGAGCGGGACTCTCTCGGCAAGCGGATCGACGATCCTGCTGGAAGGCGAAACCACGAAAGTCGCCAACCTCAAGCTCGGCTTCGGAAACGTGATCTCCGGCGGCGGCCACCTCGAAGTGAGCGAAGCTCTGCTGTGGGAAAGCGAAAGCACCTTCGCCGGCACCGGCCGCCTCACCCTGGGCTCGGCCTCCAAAAGCGTCATCGACGGCGGCGGCACGACCGAGAAGGTCTCCGGCTGGTTCCTGGTCAACAAGGGCACCGTCACCCACAAATCGGGCGTGCTCAACCTGAACGGGGGCGCGGTGCTCGAAAACCAGGGCACCTACGACCTGAATGCCGAACCGTACCCGACCTGGACCGCCAACCTGATCACCCACGAAGGGGAAGGCAGCGGGGCGATCGTCAACGAGGGCGTGGTCAGCCGGATCGCCGCCGCC
>JBQCCT010000222.1:0-2858 GCA_051961955.1 Solirubrobacterales bacterium | reverse complement strand
GCGTACCGGAGCGCGAGCGGGCCCGCGGCGGGCCGGCGCCTTCGCGGGCGCGGCGACCGCCCCTGCGCGGGCCGGTTTGCGCGGGGCTTTCGCGGGCGCGGCGACCGCTCGCGGGCGCGGTTTGCGCGGCTTCGGCGGTGGCGTCGTCCGCGAGGGCGCGGGCGCCGGGGCGGTGCGGCGGGCGGGAGCGGCGACGGCCATCAGCCCGCCTCCCCCACCGGCTGCTGCGCGGCGATCTTCAGTGCCGCGCGGAGGTGGGCCGAGCGCGAGCGCGGGTTGCGCTCCGCCTCCTCCGGACCCGGCGCGATCGCGCGGCGGGTCAGCAGCTCGGCCTCGGGCTCGTGGCCGCAGACGCAGACGGGAAGCTCGGGCGGGCAGACACAGCCGCGCGCCTTGGCGGCGAGGAACTGCTTCACCGGCCGGTCCTCGAGCGAGTGGAAGGAGATCGCTGCGAAGCGGCCGCCGACCTTGAGCCGGGACCAGGCGAGCGGCAACGCCTCCTCCAGCGCCTCGAGCTCGCCGTTGACGGCGATCCGGATCGCCTGGAAGCTGCGCTTGGCCGGGTGACCGGCGCCGAAGCGGGCCGAAGCGGGCATCCCGGCCTTGATCGCGTCGACCAGCTCGGCCGTGGTCGAGAGCGGGCGGCGGCGGACGATCTCGCGGGCGATCCCACCGGCGAAGCGCTCCTCGCCGAAGCGGCGCAGGACCTGGGCGATCCGCGCCTCCGGCCACTCGTTGACGAGGTCGGCGGCGGTGAACTTCTGCCGTGTGTCCATCCGCATGTCGAGCGGCGCGTCGTAGGAATAAGAGAAGCCTCGCTCCCACGCGTCGACCTGCATCGAGGACATTCCCAGATCCATGTAGACCATGTCTGGGCGTATCCCTTCTCCTTCGAGGGCGCGAAGTCCTGCCGAGAAGTCGGCGCCGACGAAGAGCGTCCGGCAGGGCGCCTCGGCGGCGAAGCGGTTGAAGCGCTCCTCCGCTGCGGGGTCTCGGTCGATCCCGATCAGCGTCCCCTCCGGTCCGATCAGCTCGGCGATCTGGCGTGCATGGCCGCCGCCGCCGAAGGTGCAATCGACCGCCGTCTGCCCCGGCTCCGGCGCCAGCAGCGACACCAGCTCCGGCGCCAGCACAGGCTCATGCTCGCTCATAAGCACCTCCAGCGGCCGCTGCATCGGCCGCGGCGCGACGTAGCCGCCGACGGGCCTATTTCGCTCCATATAAGAGCGTTTTCGGCCCGTCGGCATGGAGGGTGACGGGGGGTTGTGGCTTGCGGCGGCATTGAGTCTCATGATTGCTGGGTGCCGGCGGCCGCCAGGCCCTCGGCGATCTCGGGGGCGGCGGCGTCGAGCTCTTCCTCCTGCTTGGCCCAGGCGTCGGCGTTCCAGATCTCCAGGTACTCGCCGGCGCCGATCACGACGCAGTTGCCGTCGAGCCCGGCGTGGTCGATCAGCGGTTTGGGGACGCGGATGCGCCCGGCGGAGTCGAGCTTCTCGTCGAAGGCGCCGCCGTGGAAGCGGCGGCGCAGCTGGCGGGCGTCGCGGCCGAAGGGGCTGTGCGGGGAGAGAAAGCGGTCGGAGAGCTGCTCGAACTCGTTGGTCGTGTGCACCCAGACGCAGGGGTCGAAGCCCTTGGAGAGAACGATTCCATCGGCCAGCGCGGCGCGAAAGCGAGACGGGACCGTGAGGCGATCCTTGGAATCGAGGCTGTGCTCGTAGAGACCCCTGAACGCCACCGCCGCGAGTCCTTTCTGAGGGAGGCCGGAAAAGAGTTGGACCGGAGTGATGAGGTGGGAGGAGCCTCACCACCCCGGTCCTGGGCTTCAACTCGATCGCCACAATACCCCACTGTCTCCCACTTTGCAACACGACCTCCCTCTGCAAGCCCATTTGCATCCGCGGGAGCGCGCTAGGTTGCGATCCGCGGCTACGACCGAGGAGGCACAAGCGGCGGCGGCAAACGCGCCCGCGGACGCCAACGACCTCCGCGGCTTCCACTTCAGGCGGCTGCTTCGCAAGCCGCTGACCTGGGTCCTGATCGCGGTCTTCGTGATTGCCGCGGGATCCGCCGGGGCGGCGCTGATCGGACCGGCCATCGGCGGCGCCGCCGCGGTCGGCGTCTTCTTCGCCGCCGTCCTGATCGTCTTCGCGATCGCCGACCGCAAGGCCGCCGACGCCTTCTTCGCCGCCTACGCCCAGGGGCACGGGCTGGCGCTGGGCGGCAAGGGACCGCTGCCGCGGGCAACCCCTCTTTTATGCAAAGGCGACGACCGTTATGCCGAGAGGACGCTGAGCGGCCGACTTGCACCCGACTGCGAAGGCACCCTCGCTCTCTATACGTATGAGGAAGAGACGACCGATAGCGAGGGCAACAGGCAGACCAACTACTACCACTACACCCTCGGCCTGGTCGAAGTGCCCGAGTGCGCCGCCCACGTGCCCGAGCTCTACTGCCAGCAAAAGTTCGGCTTCCGCGCCCTGGAGAAGCTCGAGGACGTCTTCCGCACCAAGAAAGAGCGGGTGCGTCTGGAGAGCGAGGCTCTCGACGACAAGTACGAGATCTTCGCCGGCAAGGAGCAGGACGCGAACTGGTTGCGGCAGCTCTTCGCCCCTACCTTCATCGTCTGGCTAACCGAATCGGCCCCGAAGAAGTTCGCCTTCGAGCTGGTCGACGGCGCCCTCTGCTGCTACGTCCAAGGCCATAAGGAAGACGCCAAAGAGCTAGACGAGATCGCCGCCGCCACCGGCGCCGTTGCGAAACGGTTGCGGGACGAGGCGCTGGAGTAGAGGGACAAAACGCTGTGGTACAGGGGGCCGGTTGCTCCCCGGTCGAATTTGTCGCGGCCCTATCGGGCCAGC
>JBQCCT010000221.1:0-5656 GCA_051961955.1 Solirubrobacterales bacterium | reverse complement strand
CGGATCGTGATCCAGCTCAACAACTCCGCCGGCATCTTCCAGGTCGACGACCTCCTCGCCACCAAGATCCGCGGCACCCCCCTCGAGGGCAAGATCGAAGTCGTCGCCAAAGTCGAAGGCGAGACCGAGAAACGTCTGCTGAGCGGCTTTAGGTTGTCCTGACCGGCCGTCAGTTAAAACGCGCGAGGTCTGAGCGGCGCTGTTCCTTGCGCTTCTCCAGCTTGCCCTGGATGAGGGAGAGGACGATCACCAGGGCGGCGAAGAAGATGATCACGCCGAAGCAGAAGAGGGTCACCGTCTTGTCAGTGGTCGGGCCAGCGAGGCCGACGCCCTCGTCGGCGAGGGCGGCCGGAGCGAGGACGAGCATCAGGGCCCAGATTGAGAGCAAGGCTGCGACGGTGCGCTTCACGGGCGGGAATCTAGCGCACCGGGGGGCGGCGCTGCGCTCGACGTCGCTAATCCTGCTGGGCGGCGTTCCCGCAAATTCGGGTTATGCCTGTCGCAGCTTGTGAAAATCTGGTGAACGCAGGTAGTTCGCGCCTTGACGATGCATACAATGCGCCTATCCGAATCGCCGTCATCGACAACGACAGCGGCTTCGTCACCGTCCTTGCCAAGCGCGCCGAAGTAGCCGGCTGGCACCTCCGCCAGACTTCCGGCGCGGTGCCGTCGCGGGACCTGGTGGCGATGAAGCTGAACGCGCTGCTGATCGACCCGGTGCTGCTGGGCGACGAAGCGTGGGACTACCTCGAGCGCATCGCCTCGATGCTGCCCGACCTCGGCCTCGTCGTCTGTACCGGCCGCTCGACCGTGGCCCAGCGGGTCCGGGGGCTGCGGCTCGGGATCGATGACTGGATGACCAAGCCCTGCCACCCGGAGGAGGCGCTGGCGCGGATCGAAGCGGTCTCCCGGCGGCGCAGCCGCAGTCGTCACGAGCTCGAGGCCTCGCCGCTGGCGGCCGGTGAGTTGGAGATCCGTCCAGACCGCTTCCAGGCCTACGTCAAGGGCGAGCCCCTCGATCTCACCCGGCGCGAGTTCGAGCTGCTCTACCTGCTTGCCGAGGAGCGCGGCCAGGTGCTGGAGCGCGAGCAGATCTACCAGCGGGTCTGGGGCTACGCGATGGCCCACGGCGACCGCTCCGTCGACGTCTTCGTCAGGAAGCTGCGCCAGAAGCTGGAGAAAAGCTCGCCGAGCTGGACCTACATCCATACGCACTTCGGCATCGGCTACCGCTTCGAGCCGGAACCGGCCGGGATCGTCGAAGAGGAGCTGCGACCGGCGCCGGCGGAGGTAGCCGCCGAGGCCGAGCAGCAGCCAGATTCACAGATCGTTCACAAGAGCTTTACGGTGGGGTAACCGCTGCCGACCGGCGCGCCGCCAAGCTCGGCGGCCATGGGAGCGCTCGAGATTAGGCCTGAGGAGCATGCGGCACTGGTTGATGGCCGTCCGCTCAGCTTGACGATGCGAGAGCTGCAGCTGCTGGTAACGCTCGCTGGCCACCCGCAGCGGATCATGACCCGCGAGGAGCTCTTCGCCGCGGTCTGGGGGTCGGAGCCGCGGCCCGAGGACCGCTCGGTCGACGTCTACGTCAGCCGCCTGCGGGCCAAGCTGGGGGAGGCGCTCCCCGGCCAGCAGCTGATCCACACCCACAACGGGATCGGCTACCGCTTCTCACCTGACGGTTGAGCCCTCTTTCGTAGGCGGCGTGGGCTCTTTTACATCTTTTTTACAACTCCGCCACAACGCAGTAACAAGCTTCCTCCTGGCCGCTGGGAGCCTCCGCCTCAGCTATGTCGCCTACCCCAAGGAGAACGATGTCCAGATCTAGATGGCTTGTGGTGATCGCCTTCGCGGCGGTTCTCGCAGTCGGCGTCGCCGCCTGCGGCTCGAGCAGCAATGAAGGCGGGGGTTCCGCCGGCGAAGTATCCGGTGAAATCGCCGGTGCCGGCTCGACCGCCCAGCAGGCAGCGCAGGAAGCCTGGATCGCCGAATTCGAGAACGAAAACAGTGGCGCGACGATCTCCTATGACCCGGTCGGGTCCGGCGGTGGCCGCGAACAGTTCATCGCCGGCGGGGTCGCCTACGCGGGCAGCGACGCGGCGCTCGCGACCGAAGAAGGCGAACTCGAAAAGGCGGAAAAGCGTTGCGAACCGGGCGAACTGGTCGAGGTCCCGGTCTACATCTCGCCGATCGCGATCATCTACAACCTTCCGGGCGTCGAAGAACTGAAACTCGACCCGGAAACCCTGGCGAAGATCTTCGCCCAGGAAATCACGAGCTGGGACGACCCGGCGATCGCCAAGGACAACCCCGGCGTCGAACTGCCGAGCACCCGCATCACCCCGGTCAACCGCTCCGACGAGTCCGGCACGACGCAGAACTTCACGGAATACCTCTCCGAGGTCGTTCCCAGCGTCTGGACCTATGAAGTCAGCGGCGACTGGCCGGTCAAGGGTGGCGAAGCCGCCAACGGCACCTCCGGCGTGGTCGAAGCGGTGAATGCCGGCGAAGGCACGATCGGCTACGCCGATGCCAGCCAAGCCGGCGAACTCGGCGTCGCCAAGATCAAGGTCGGCTCCGAATGGGCCGAACCGAGCGCCGAAGCCGCGGCCAAAGTGCTCGAGGAGTCGCCTCTGGACAAGGAACTGAGCCCAACCAAGAACGTGATCGCGTACAAACTCGATCGCAAAACGGAATCGCAGGGCACGTATCCGATCGTCCTCACCTCATATCTCATCGCCTGCACCAAATACGGCTCCGCCAGCGAAGCCGAAGCGGTGAAGGCGTACGCCGAATACGTCGTCAGCCCCGAAGGGCAGGAACTGGCCGCCAAACAGGCCGGCTCCGCGCCTCTCTCCGCGGCGCTGACGAAGAAAGTGACGCCGGCGATCGAAGCGATCGAAGCCGGCTAGGTAGGTAGTGGCCTCGGTCGACACCACGACCAACGCAGGCCAGCTGCTGGCGGCGGCGTCCGGAGGACGCCGCCGCCGCGGCGATCGCTTCTTCTCGCGGATGGCGGTGGTGTCCGCCGTCACTATCCTCGCCCTGCTGGCGGGGGTGGCGATCTTCCTCTTGGTCGAGGGCGCGCCGGCGCTGACCGCCAGCGCCTCGGAACTGCCCGGTGGCAAGACCTTCGTCGACTACGTCGCCTCGCTCGCCTTCGGCACCGTGCTCGCCGCCGCATTCGCGGCGCTGGCGGCGGTGCCGCTGGCGGTCGCGGCGGCACTCTTCATCACCCACATCGCGCCGCCACGGATCGCGCTCACGCTCGGCTACCTGGTCGACCTGCTGGCGGCGATCCCGAGCATCATCTACGGCCTCTGGGGCATCTTCGTCCTCGGTCCCGCTGCGGTGCCCGTAATGCAGTGGCTGGAAGAAAAGCTCGGCTTCATCCCCTTCTTCGCAGGGCCGGCCTCGGTGACCGGGCGGACGATGTTCGTGGCCGGGCTCGTCCTGGCGGTGATGATCCTGCCGATCGTCTCCGCCGTCGCCCGCGAGGCCTTTGCTCTTACCCCGAGGCGGCTGCAGGAAGGTGCGCAGGCGCTGGGGGCGACCCGCTGGGAGACGATCCGGATGACGGTCCTGCCCTTCGGCAAATCGTCGATCATCAGCGGCTCCATGCTGGGCCTCGGCCGGGCACTGGGGGAGACGATGGCGGTGACGATCATTCTCTCGGTCTCCGGCGCGGTCACCTTCAACCTGATCAGTCAGGCGAACCCCTCGACGATCGCCGCCAACATCGCCCTCAACTTCCCCGAGTCGACCGGCAAGGCGATCAACGCTCTGATCGCCACCGGCCTCGTCCTCTTCGCGATCACCCTCGTCACCAACATGGGCGCGCGCGCGATCATCGCCCGCCAGAACCGGGAATAGGCGATGGCGACCGCGTCCCAGATGCCCGTGCTCGGCCATGGCTCCTCGCGGCTCTCCGGCGGCCTGAGCCGGCGCCGCCGCGTCGTCAACGTGGTGATGACCGTGCTGATCGCGGGCGCCTTCGCGCTGGCGATGATCCCGCTCTTCTCGCTGATCTTCGAGGTCGCCAAGCGCGGCATCCCCGGCCTCAGCCTCGAATTCTTCACCGAAGACGCGCGCGGGGTGGTCGGGGGCGGCGGCGCCGCCCACGCGATCATGGGCACCCTCGTCATCACCGGCGTCGCCACCGTGATCTCGGTCCCGATCGGGATCATGGCGGCGATCTACCTCAACGAGTACGGGACCGGGCGGCTGCGCCGGGCGCTGACCTTCTTCGTCGACGTGATGACCGGCATCCCCTCGATCGTCGCCGGCCTCTTCGCCTACGCCCTCTTCGCGCTCTTCCTCGGGCCGGGCATCCGCCTCGGCGTGATGGGCTCGGTGGCGCTTTCGCTGCTGATGATCCCGATCGTGATCCGCTCCGCCGAGGAGGTGCTGAAGCTCGTCCCCGACCACCTGCGCGAGGCCGCCTACGCGCTGGGGACGCCGAAGTGGAAGACGATCGTCAAGGTGGTGCTGCCGACCGCCTTCGCCGGCCTTGTCACCGGAGTGATGATCGCGGTCGCCCGCATCGTCGGCGAGACGGCGCCGCTGCTGGTGACGACCGGGGTGATCGACTCGATGAACACCGACCCGTTCAACGGGCGGATGCAGAACCTCGCCGTCTACGCCTACAACGAGTACCGCTCGCCGGGAGTGATGAAACAGGCGTCCTATGACCGCGCCTGGGCCGCGGCGCTGACCCTGATCGCGATCATCATGTTGCTGAACGTCGCCGCCCGGTTCGTCTACCGCCGCCACAAAACTGAGATTCGCTGAAGATGATCGATTTCCAATTCGAGCGCACCCGGATGACGCCCCTGGCACTTCGCATCTCTGCGTCCTCGGGCTTGCCTTTGGCGCCACCGAAGGGTGCGCCCTGCGTCCTTGATCTGCTCGGCCAGGCACGTCCCCGGCCGCACCCGAATTGGAAATCGATCATCTAGTGGAGGGAAGGAAGCTGAGAGAGATGCTGGGAGCAGCGACCAAGCGAAAGGCCGCCGAGGAAAGGCAGGGAAGGATCAGCGACTCGAGCGCGGTGACCGCGACCTCGACCGGTCCGGTGACTGCCGCCGGGCGGCCGGCGAAGACGATCGAGGCGCGCGGCGTCAACCTCTTCTACGGCGACTTCCACGCGGTCGAGGACGTCACGATGACGATTGAGCCGAACAAGGTGACGGCGCTGATCGGCTCCTCGGGCTGCGGCAAGACCACCTTCCTGCGCTCGCTCAACCGTATGCACGAGCTGACGCCGGGGGCGAGCATGAAGGGGCAGATCACCCTCGATGGCGAGGACGTCTACGGCGCCGGCGTGGACCCGGTGGCGGTGCGGCAGCTGGTCGGGATGGTCTTCCAGCAGCCCAACCCGTTCCCGACGATGTCGATCTACGACAACGTCGCCGCCGGGCTCAACCTCAACGCGAAGAAGGTGCCGAAGGTCCAGAAGGACGCGGTGGTCGAGCGCAGCCTGCGCGGTGCCCACCTCTGGGACGAGGTCAGGGACCGGCTCGACAAGCCGGGCGGCAGCCTCTCGGGCGGCCAGCAGCAGCGGCTCTGCATCGCCCGCGCGATCGCGGTCGAGCCGGAGGTGCTGCTGATGGACGAGCCCTGCTCGGCGCTCGACCCGGTGGCGACGCTGGCGATC
>JBQCCT010000220.1:0-5997 GCA_051961955.1 Solirubrobacterales bacterium | reverse complement strand
GAGGGACCGCCGCCGATCTCGCTCCACGCCGCATCCGAGTTTGCCCCCAGCCGGGTGTGGGAAGGATCGGAAGCGGTGCTCAACTTGCGACGCGCCCTCCCAGAAAGCCCCGATTTTGCGGCGAAGCTAGCCTTGGTTCATGGCAACTGAGGGCCGTCATCTCGACCGACTCACCGCTGTCGATGCCTCCTTCCTGACGAACGAGAGCTCGAACAGCCACATGCACGTGGGCGGGATCCTGGTCTTCGAGGGCCCGCCGCCGCGCTACACCGACCTGGTCGAGCACGTGCGCAGCCGCCTGCCGCTGGTGCCGCGCTTCCGCCAGAAGCTGGTCGTGCCGCCGCTGGAGGCGGGCCGTCCCCTTTGGACCGACGACGTCAACTTCAACCTCACCTACCACATCCGCCACACCGCACTGCCGGAGCCGGGGGGCGAGGAGCAGCTGAAGAAGCTGGCCGGGCGGATCTTCTCCCAGCAGCTCGACCGCTCGAAGCCGCTCTGGGAGATGTGGCTGGCACAGAACCTCGAAAACGACCGCTTCGCGATCCTGACCAAGACCCACCACGCGATGGTCGACGGGGTCAGCGGCGTCGACATCGGCACTGTGCTGTTCGACCTCGAGCGCGACGCGAAGCCGATGGACTTGGAGGACGAGTGGGTGCCGCAGCCCGAACCGGGCACGACCGAGCTGGTCGCGCGCGGGATCGCCGACGCGCTCGCCGCCCCGATTGAGCTGGCCGAGCGGGCAGTGGGTGCCGTCCGCAACCCCGAGACCACCGCCCGCAAAGCGGTCGAGGCGCTGGAGGGAGTGGGCGAGATCGTCAGCGCCTTCACCGATCCCGCCCCGGACGTGCCGCTGAACGAAGAGATCGGGTCGCACCGGCGCTACGTCTGGGCGCGCTCGGACCTCGCGACCTTCAAACACATCAAGGACACCTTCGGCGGCACTGTCAACGACGTCGTGCTGGCGGTCGTGACTGGGGCGCTGCGGACTTGGCTGCACGGCCGCCAAGTGCGGACCGAGGGGCTGGAGCTGCGGGCGCTGGTGCCGGTTTCGATCCGCACCGAGGACGAGCGCGGCAACCTCGGCAACCGGATCGCGCTGATGCGCGGACCGCTGCCCGTCTACATCGAGGACCCGGTGCGGCGGCTGCGGGCGATCAGCGACGCGATGGCGGGGCTGAAGCGCTCCAAACAGGCGCTCGGCGCCGAAGTCATCTCCCGCCTCAACGACTTCGCCCCGCCGACGCTGCTGGCGCAGGCCTCGCGGATCAACTTCTCGACCCGCCTCTTCAACATGATTGTGACCAACGTGCCGGGGCCGCAGATGCCGCTCTACGTGCTGGGGCGCGAACTGGAGGAGGTCTTCCCGGTCGCCTTCCTGCCGCAGAACCACTGCCTGGCGGTGGCGATCATGAGCTACCACGGCAAGGTCGGCTTCGGCCTGTTGGCCGACTACGACTGCATGGAGGACGTCGAGGTCGTCAGCGACGGGATCAACGAAGCGCTGGCCGAGCTCGAGGCGGCGGCCGGCGCGGCCGTCAAGGCTGCGTAAGGCGGGTTCGTCCCGCATAGCGGGAGCAATCCGCCTGAGCCGAGCGAGCGTCCTCTTTACGCTTTCTCCATGCCCCTACTTCTAATCGTCCTTTTCATCGTCGTCCCGATCGCGGAGCTCTACGTGATCATCCAGGTCGGCGAGCTGATCGGTGTGGTGCCGACCTTGATCCTGCTGCTGGCCGACGCGGTCGGCGGCTCGCTGCTGCTGAAACATCAGGGCCGCGGGGCCTGGCGGCGGTTCAACGAAGCGCTGGCGGCACGGCGCTTCCCCGGCAAGGAGGTCGCCGACGGGGTCCTGATCGTGATCGGCGCCACCCTGCTGCTGACGCCGGGCTTCATCACTGATGTCTTCGGCCTCTTCTTCCTGCTGCCACCAACGCGGGCGCTGACTCGGCGGCTGCTGCGACGCTACACCGTCGGGCGTATCACGGTGGTCGGCGTCGGCGGTCCGGGGGTCTTCGGGCAGGCGGGCGGGCCGTTCAAGCCAGGTGGCAGCGAGCCTCACCCCAGCCGCGACTATGATTTCGATGCCACCGCCGAAGAGGTACCAAGCAACGGCCACCACGAGCCCAGGCTCCCGCGGACCGATAAGGATTGATGCGGGGCGCGGAGCGCCAGACCGAGCGGCTCCTGGCCCGGAAGCCGACCTCCGACGACCGGGCCACCTACCACGCCCACTTCACCCAGCCGGAGGTGGAGCGGTGGCTGCGACCCTCCCCCCTGCCGCCTTTTGACGTCCAGGTGATCGACGAGCTGATCATCGGCGACTGCACCCACTGGGCCGACCACGGCTTTGGGCCCTGGCTTCTGATCGACCGCAAGACCGGCGAGTTCGCCGGCCGCGGCGGCCTCGCCTGGACCTCGGTCGAAGGCCTCGCCGAAGTCGAGCTCCCCTGGAGCATCGAACCCCATCTCCACGGCCACGGTCTCGCCACCGAGGCCGCTACAGCCGCAACCGAGTGGGCTCGCGACCTCGGCTTCGACCAGGTGATCGCCCTCACCCTCCCCCACAACATCGCCTCCCAGCGCGTCGCCCACAAGGCCGGCTTCGAGCAAGACGGCGAGTGCATCCACGCCGGCTTGCCACATTTGCTGTTTCGGTTGCGGCTTTGAGCGGGCAAGCGTTACGCTCGCCCTTTCATGGGTGAGAGCCGGCCGAGCATCGAGCTGCGGGTAATTGAGCTGATAGAAGAAGCGTTCAAATCACGAGAGGAATGGGAAGCCATTCGTCCGGATTTGTCGCCGCTCGACGATGACTGGGTGATGTTGCAGAACTGGGCATCTACCGTGCATCAGCAGGGACTGGTGCTTGCGCATCTCGCCATGCTTCCGCAGACCAGAGCCGAACTCATCGAAAAAATGACGGGCCTTACCAATCGCGCTCCGGCGTGGCTCGATGCACACTTCCAGGGACAGCGCGCGATGACGTTAGAGCTATTCCTGCATGGCATCGCGCAAACGATGGCGAAGCAGCGAGCGGCGATCGCGCGGGTGGTAGATGAGCAGGTTGGTAACGCTGAAGCAATTGAAGAAACGCTGGCGAAGGCACCCGTTCCACTAGGGACCGAGGAGCGAAGCAGTCTCATTCGCAGCGTCGGCAAGGCAATGACGGCTCACTCGAAAGCGCTCGTCGATATGGCCTATGACCTCGAAGTCCAGCTCGGCTGGCACTCCGAGCAGACCTAGAAGCCGAGGGCGAACTTCGCCTCCTCGGTCATCAATTCGGGACTCCAGGGGGGGTCGAAGACCATCTTCGGGTGGACGGCGGTGACGCCGGGGAGGTCGCCGACGAACTCGCGCATCTGCTCGGAGACTTGGGGACCGATTGGGCAGGCGGGGGTCGTCAGGGTGAAGGTGACGAAGACCTCGGAGCCCTCGATGTTGACGTCGTAGACGAGGCCGAGCGAGACGAAGTCGAGGCCAAGCTCGGGATCGATGACCTCCTCTAGCGCCTCGTAGACGTCCTCCTCCGTGAGCGTTTCGTCGTGTTCGTTCGTCGTGGCTACTGGGTTCTCTGACATGGCTTCATGGTAGCCGGGCGCCCGGGTCAGCCTGGCGGTAGCGGCTCAGGGGGTGGGCTGGCGCCCGCCGGGGTCAGCTCCAGCTGCCACCAGCCGACGTCGCGCCAGGCGCCGTGCTTCCAGCCGATATGGCGGTTGAGGCCGACCTGCTCGAAGCCGAGGCTCTCGTGCAGGGCAACGCTGGCCTCGTTGGGGAGGGTGATGCCGGCGCAGGCCATGCGGAACCCGCGCTCGCGCAGGCGCTCGAAGAGGGCCTCGTAGAGGGCGCGGCCGACGCCGACGCCGCGCTCGCCGTCGGCGACATAGACGGAGACGCTGGTGCTCCAGCGGTAGGCAGGGCGCTGGTTGTAATCGGTTGCGTAGGCGTAGCCGACTACCCGTCCCTCTCGCTCCGCCACCAGCCAGGCGTGGGTGGCGACGGCGCGCTCGATCCGCGTTGCCAGTTGCTCCGCGTTCGGCGCCTGCTCCTCGAAGGAGACGGCGCTGCCCTCAACGTGCGGCGCGTAGATCGCTGCGCAGGCAGTGGCGTCGTGAGCGGGATCGGCGTCGCGGATGCTGAACATAGGCTCGGCAATCTAATCCCCGGGGTGCGGTTGAGCTTTGGCCCCATATAGAGGCCGAACCTCAACCGCACCCCGGGTAGCCACTAGGCTGCCGGGCATGAGCGAGCAGGGCAAGGTCGTGCGCCGGTCGATCGGGATCGTCTTCGCCGACGGCGGCTTGCTGGCCCTCACCTCCACTCTCCCGGAGGGCGCCGAGGGGCATGGCGAAGAGGAGGTCGCGGCGGTGCTCTGCGACCCCGACGGCGCCCCGGTCCAGTTCGAGGAAGCGCTGCTCTCGACCGAGTACGGCGAGGACGGGGTGCAGCGCCGCGCCAGCCTCGAGCTTTGGCCCGACGTCGAGGACATGCGCCCGGTGCGCGGCGCGGGCACACTGATCAGCTCCGTCCGCGTGCGTCGCCAGGAGCTCGACTCGGAGATCGCCTTCTTCCGCTGGTCGGTCGAGGGCCGCGAGGGGCTCGGCACCTACGAGGTCGCCTGCGCCGATGCCTGAGATTGAGGCGATCGTCTCCGATTTCGGAGGCGTCCTCACCACGCCGCTGCTGAACTCCTTCGCGGCGATCCAGGATGACGTCGGCATCTCCGCCGAAAGCCTCGGCCTGGCGATGCGCCACGGCCTCGCAGAGGACGAGGAGCCCCCGCTCTTCAAGCTCGAGCGTGGCGAAATCAGCGAGGACGGGTTCCTCGAGCGGCTTAGCGATGGACTGGA
This sequence comes from Solirubrobacterales bacterium, assembly GCA_051961955.1. Classification (GTDB taxonomy): domain Bacteria; phylum Actinomycetota; class Thermoleophilia; order Solirubrobacterales; family 70-9; genus VAYN01. The sequence continues at coordinate 1,150 of JBQCCT010000220.1, read as the reverse complement.
GGAGATCCTAGGCCACCGCCCCCACCTACACCACTTCCGCCATATGTTCTTCGACGCCCTCGATCCGAACGAGGAGATGATCGCGCTGATGCGCGAGCTGAAGGCGAGCGGGCTGACGATGGCGATGCTGACCAACAACGTGCGGGAGTGGGAGCCGCTCTGGCGCTCGATGCTGCCGGTCGACGAGATCTTCGAGACGATCGTCGACTCCGCCTTCGTCGGCTGCCGCAAGCCGGAAGCGCAGATCTACGAGCTGACGCTGGAGCGGATCGGAGTGCCGGCCGACGCCTGCCTCTTCGTCGACGACCTCAGCACCAACTGCGAGGGCGCCGAGGCGGTCGGCATGCACGCGATCCACTTCCGCGACAACGAGCAGGCGATCGCGGCGATCAGAGCTGGGGTGCGGTCATAACCCGCGCCGGCGCTTCGCGCCAGCGTCGGGCAAACGGTAGGCGCCAGCTGTGGGGCGCGATCAGAGCGCCGATCTCGGTCGGGCCCCACGAGCCCTGTGGGTACGGTTTCACCGGCGGCGGGTCCTGCAGCAGCGGTTCGGAGACCTCCCACAGCCGCTCGATCCCTTTGGCGGTGGTGAAGAGGGTGCGGTCACCGACCATCGCGTCGCGGATCAGCCGCTCGTAGGCCTCGACCGCCTCGCCGGCGTAGCCGGTTTCCTCGAGGGAGAACTGCATGCTCGCCTTCTCCAGCACCATCCCCATCCCTGGCCGCTTGCCGTAGAAGGAGAGCGAGACGCGCGAAGACTCGTCGAGGTCGAAGGTGAGATGGTCGGGCCCGTAGCGGCCGACCCGCGAGTGCTCGGGAAACATCGCGTGCGGCGGCTCGCGAAAGGCGATCGAGATGATTCGCGCGCTTTCGCCCATCCGCTTGCCGGTACGCAAGTAGAAAGGAACGCCACTCCAGCGCCAGTTGTCAACTTCGCAGCGCAGGGAGACAAACGTCTCGGTGCTGGAGTTGGGATCGATTCCGGACTCGTCGCGATAGCCCTCATACTGGCCGCGCACCACCTGTCCGGGGTCGAGCGGCTGCAGGCTGCGGAAGACCTTGTTCTTCTCGTCGGTGATCGGCTCCGGCGCCAGCGCCGTCGGCGGCTCCATCGCGACGAAGGCGAGGATTTGCATCAGGTGGGTGACGA
>JBQCCT010000219.1:0-4784 GCA_051961955.1 Solirubrobacterales bacterium | reverse complement strand
CAAATTTTGTGGCGGCCCTATGCCATTTGTCTATGGGGTGTTCCCTACCCAGCGCGACCCTCGCTGGGTCCCCCTGTGACGCCCTGCCCACATGGGGCGTCACAACCCTGGTGGAGCCGGAGCCGACCCCCTCGGTTCCGGCTCTTCTATCCCCGTGTTTTGCCCTGGGGCAGGCTGAAGGAGCTAGCTGGCGTCGCGGTAGGTCTGGGAAATCAGTTCGACTAGCTCGGGGACGGTGGCGGCAAACTCGTCAGGCCGGCCGCGCACAAGGGCACTTGACACCGCCTGCTCGACCGCGCATATCATGAACTCGGCTGTCATAGGAGGTGGAGGATGACTGGACCCGTTATGACGGCAAGCGCTGTCCAAGGCGCGGGCGAGGCGCTCCATGATCTCCCGGCGCTTGGCGAGGGCGCCTCCCCCTGCCACGTGTACCTCGACGAACATCGCTTTTGCCCGAGTCGGCTGGTCGGAGACGTAGCGCCCGAGCGCGGTCAAGGCCCTGCTCAACCCCTCGGGCTCGCCCCGGTGCGAGAGGAGTGTCCCGCAGAGCCGCTCTACCTGCTCCGCGTACGCAGCCTCAAAGCATTTCTCCTTGTTCTCGAAGTACCGGTAGAACTGGCTGCGATACCCCCCAAGGCGGCGAAAGACCTGCTCCACGGCCACCCGCCGATAGCCGGTTTCGCCGCAGCACAGGAGCATCGAGTCCATCAGCGCGGCTCGCACATCCGGATCGCCCTGATCTTGTTCAGCTCGCAGTCTCGCGAGCGCACTGCGAGGAGGGTCCATGCGGTTCGCCCCAAGTCCAGTACTTGCGTCTTCTGTATTGGAAACCCTAACACCATTAAATGGAAACGCAATCCTCAGACAAGGGCCGCTCCCTTTGGCATTACGAAACTGGATCAATCGCCTGCTTCCCAGCGGTCCGATATTTCGGTACTCTCGGTTCATGGCTTCGCTGCCCGATCACCTGAAGCCCTTGCCAGTTGGCCGTCACAAGCTGCCGCGCGAGGTGATGACCGAACACCAGCGTGCCCGCGCCCTCGAGGCCGCGATCGTGATCTTCGCCGAGAAGGGATACCCAGCGACTACCGTCGACGACCTCGTCGCCGCCGCGCAAATCGGGGTCGGCAGCTTCTATTCGCTCTTCGACGGCAAGGAACAGTGCCTGCTTGCCGCATACGAGCGGATTCTCGAGGATGCCAGGCAGACGATCGCGGAGGCGGCTGGCCAGGGCCGCTCCTGGGCGGAGGGAATCTGCCTCGCCTTACAGGCGATGTTGAGCTCGATCGCCGGCGAGCCGGCGCGCGGAAGGATCGCCCTGGTCGAGATCCAGACCGGAGGCCCCAACTCCCTCGCCGCCTACGAGCAGACCTTGCTCGATGTCGCCGGGGCGCTGGAGAGGGGCCGGGAGCAGGTCTCTTCGGACCGGCATCTGCCCGAAAGCCTCGAGCAGACCACCGTCAGCGGGATTGCGTGGCTTCTGCACCGGCGTCTCGTTCGCGGCGAAGCATCCTCGATCCCCGCCCTCTTCACCGAACTGGGCGAACTCATCCTCGAGCCCTACTTGGGCGAGGACGGGGCGCGCTCGGTGATCGCCGAACAAGCGCTGACTCCAAGCCGCTGAGAAGCTCCGGGAGGGCCCGTGCCTCCCGCGCGTGAGCGGATCATCGACGCCGCAATCGCGCGGGTGGCGATGGACGGCTACGAGGGGGCTACCGTGGAGAGGATCATCGCGGCGGCGGAGGCAACACCGGCTGAGTTCTGGCGCAGCTTCCGCAGTAAGGAGCATCTCTGCAAGCAGGCCTTCGAAGAGATCTGCGAGCGCTTTGATCGGCACTTGCTGCCGATCTATATGAACCCGCAGCCGTGGCGATACCGCATGCGGGCCGTCGCCTACGCAGCCACCAGGTACTGCTGTGAGCACCCAGTGGAAATCGATTTTGGGATCGTGGAGGTGTCCCGCGATCCCCATTCGCCGCTCGGCGAGCGCAGCCTTCGCCTCCACCTGGGGGAGATTGACTCGGTGCGAAGCGAGGTGCCGGATCCCGACAAAGCCCCGAGTTCCGCCGCCGAGCTGGTCGTCGGCTCCTTCCTGCAGCTGGTGATGAGAAGCCATGCGGCGGGCTCCTACGACGGAATGGAGGCCGCCGCACCCGAGTTGCTTTATCGCGCTAACGAGCTCTACCTCGGGATCGAGGCGGCGGAGGAGGAGCTCCTGATCGCGCAGCAGCGACTTGGGAAGCACGCCCCGGGCCAACCGCGCACCACGCTTTGAACACTTCCGATCCCAAATCGGAGTCGGCAGTGCAAACTGGGGCGGAATCGGGTTAAGGTCGCGTCGTGGCGGAGCGGGATGCGCAGCAAGAGGATCGGCCCCAAGGCCTGCCGCGCCTACCCCCCGGCCGGCACGGGCTCGCTCGAGAGTTCGTTGTCAAGAACCAGCGCGACAGGCTCACGGCCGGCATCATCGCCGTGGTCGCGGAGCGCGGCTACCACGATGCGACCGTCGCTCAGATCTGCGCCGCCGCCGGCGTCTCACGGCGCACGTTCTACTCCTACTTCTCCTCGAAGAAGGAGTGCTTCCTGGGGGCCTTCGACCTGATCGGCGAGTACCTCACCGAGGCTATGGCCGAGGCAGGTAGTGAAGAGGAGAGCTGGGCGGCCAAGGTGCGCGCCCGCATCGAGGAGATGCTGGCGATCTTCGCCGCCAATCCTGACCTGGTCCGTTTCACGCTGATCGCACCGCTGCGAGCCGGCGAAGACATCGTCGACCGCCAGGGGGTGATGCTGGAGCGCATTCTCTCCGCCTTGATCGACGGAAGGCCAGAGGGAGGAGATGGGCGGCGCCCTTCGCCGGCGATCGAGCAGGCGGCTATGGGGGGGATGATCGGGCTGATTACGCGCCTGGTAGAAGCGGGAAAGGGAACGCGCCTTCCCGAACTGCTCCCCGACCTGGTCGAGCTGTTCTTGATCCCGTACATCGGTCGAGAGGCGGCGGCTCGAGCGGCCCACTCAACCGCTTGACGCTTGCGCCGAGGCGCGCGGTCCTTTACGGTGCCGCGCCCGGTGTCACCCTCCTCCTTCGCTGAGTTCCGGCTGCCGCGCGGCCGCCACGGGATCCCGCCCGAGCGGGTCGAGGCGAGTCAGCGCTGGCGCCTGCTCGGTTCCTGCGCCGAGGCCGTCGCCGAGGGCGGCTACGGCGCGCTCACGGTGACGGGGATCAGCGCCGCGGCCGCAGTCTCCAAGGGAACCTTCTACCAGCAGTTCGACGGGCTCGACGGCTGCATCCTCGCGACCTACGAGATGGCAAGTGCGATCGTGCTGGCGGCGGCGAGTGAGGGCTGCGACTCTGCCTCCGACCCTACCCTCGCCCTGTCCGCAGCGGCGAGCTCGGTGCTCGAGCTCCTCGCCCAGGAGCCGGCGCTTGGGCACGTCCTCACAGACGCGGCACTCGACGACGTTCAGGGCCTCTTCCCGGCGCGGGAGGAATTTGTCCGACGCTGCGCCTCGGCCTTGGTGAGGGTCGCCGGCGACCCGTCCGACCCGAGCAGGCAATGCCATCTCTCACTCCACCGAGTCCGCGCCACCAAGGGCTGGCTCTCGCTGCTCTTGCGGGCAGGAGGAAGCGCCGCCCTACCCGGTCGGGCGTCGGAACTGGCGCAGTTGCTCAGCTCCTAGCCGGCCCTCGGCTAGCGCAACTTGTCGGCAAGCCCAGTCATCTCGCCGACGGTCGTTTCCAGGGCAGCGGCGAAGCGAAGGAGGGTCGTGTAGCTGGGGTTGCGCACGCCGCGCTCTATACCGCCTACCTGAGTCAGGTCGGTGTGGGCTAGCTCGGCGAGCTGCTCTTGGCTCAGGCCGGCATCCAGGCGCATGGTGCGGACGGCCTCGCCTAGGGCTCCATGCTCGGGTGAGCGGGGTTTGCTGCGGCGGGCCGGCGGCACGGTCCCGGCAGCCTCTCGTTAAAAGAACCCGAGTGTTAGGGTATTTATCCCTTAACCTGGATCCCGGTCTATGGCACCTTCGGCGACAGAGCTCAGCAACGCGATTGGCCATCCTCTGCGACGGCAGATCCTTCTTGCCTACTTGGGCGGGGACTTCAAACATGTTGCGGTGGACGAGGTGGCTGGCGTCCTGGACGAGCGGCTAGGGCAGGTCGCTTACCACCTCAAGGTGCTGGCGACAGCTGGCGTCCTTCGGATCCTCCCCGAGGGCGAGGAAGGTCCGCACTACGGCTGGGCGCCTGGCATCGATCCCGCCTGGCTGCGCCTGGTCCTCACGCTCTCGGCCGAGCAGCGCAGATGATGGAAGGGCGCGTGCAGGCGGGACTTCAGCTCCTCGACCGCGGCTGCGGCGCCGCTGTCCGCTTTGGTGTTGGTGACGAGGAAGACCTCGGTTGCGGGGTACTCGCGTAGCTGGTCGGTCACGGTCTGGACGATGTCCTCGTCGCCGATCCGCGCCGTCGCGGCGACGCCGGCCTGGGCCAGCGAGGCGAGGCTGAGCACCAGGCTGCGCTGGGCGCGGTCGCGGCCGGGCCCGGTGTTGGAGGCCCAGCGGTCGAGGAAGGTGTTGCGGGTGGGAGCGACGACGCGCACCTCAGGCTCGGGTTCGTCCGGCTCCAGCGGCAGCGAGGCGGCGGCGATCCGTTCCACCGCGGTCCCGTCCTCGAGCGGCTCGTCGACCACCACCAGCAGGTGGTCGCGGCGGTCGGTGACGGGCGCCGGGAGGATCGGCTTCAGCGGCGGCTGCCGCACCGCCAGCACAACGATGATGCCGGCGACGAT
>JBQCCT010000218.1:0-3688 GCA_051961955.1 Solirubrobacterales bacterium | reverse complement strand
CGCGAGGACCTGCGCAACGCCGCCGCCGAAGTCGGAACGCTGCGTCCCGGCAAGGTCGTCGTCACCAACCGCTACGACGCCAGCTGGCCGCTGCGCTACTACCTCGGCGCCACCTCAGCACCCGCGAAGCTGCCGCCGCTGCGCGAGATCGACCTCGTCGGCTCGGAGTCGGCCACCAGACGGGCCGCTTCTCAACTACTGCCGCCGGCCTTCCACCGGGTCGAGTCGAGGCCGGTCTCCTACAACCTCACTTTGACCCGCTACCGCTCTTTCCACCCTGTGCGGGTGCCGTTGGGTTTGCTCGAGCAGGGTGCGCTCGTGGGTGGCGGTGGACGTGCTTCGGTGCTGGTCGCGTCGCCTTAGGCTTGTGCTTCTTATTCGGGTCCTTGCCCTTGTGCTTCTTCGGCTTCGGGGCCCGGGCGACGTGCGCCGGCAGCACCTTGATCTTCGGCCTGATCGGTTCCAGCGCGTTGATACTCGAGTAGCCGGTCAGGTAGATGCGGCGGCCATCGGAGATGACCGGGGTGTAGGTGCCGGTCTTGTAGTGGAAGACCTGCTTGCCGGTCTTCATGTCGAAGCCGTTGGTCGCTTTGGTCGAGAACTCGGCGACGTAGACGATGTTGCCGACGGCCGAGAGTGAGCCGACCACCTGGCCGCCGGCCGAGCGCGACCAGCGGGTTTCGCCGTTCTTGGCGTTGAGCGCGTAGATGTTGCCGTCGAAGGAGCCGATGTAGACGGTCGGCGGCGTGTGGGCGGTCTGGGCGACGGTCGGCCCCGAGTAGACGTAGCCGCCGGTGGAATGGGTCCAGGCGAGGGCACCGTCCTGCTGGTCATAGCTGTAGACGCGGCCATCGTTGTTGCCGGCGTAGACACGTCCGAAGGCTAGGGCGGGGGTCGAGTAGAACTCGCCGGTGCCGCCGAAGCCAGGCCCGAGCGAGCCGGCCTGCCAGATCAGCTTGCCGGTGCCGGCGTCGACCGCGTTCATGTGGCCGCCGTAGTCGCCGACGTAAAGGATGCCGTCGCGAAAGGCCGGCGCCGACTTGATCGAGCCGCCCAGTGGGGTCGCCCAGCGGATGTCCCCCCTGCCGGTGCTGAGCGCGTAGAGGTAGCCGTTTTCGCAACCGAAGTAGACGGTGCGGCCGAGCACCAGCGGCGAGGACTCGGCCCGGCCGGGCAGCGGCCGTTTCCAGATGATCTTGCCGGTCTTCGCATTCAGCTTGACGATGTGGCCGGGGACGAGGTTGACGATGTAAAGGCGACCCTTGTGATAGGCAGGGGAAGAGGCATTGAGACGGCCGATCCGCCGTTCCCACAGCACCTTGCCGGTGTCGGCGTCGAGGGCGAAGGCGGTGCCGCTGTTGTTGACGGCGAAGAGCTTGCCCGCGGCGTAGACGGGCGGGAACTCGAGCAGCGGCTTCTCCGAGTAGTGCCAAAGCAGCTTGAATGGCGGCTTCACTCCCTTCGCCGGCAGGTAGCGGGTGCGGGCCGGATTGAGGCCGAAGATCGGCCAGTTGACGGTCTTCGGCTTCGGCGGGGGCTGGGGAGATTCTTCGGCGTGGAAGCTTTCGATCGCTTGCTCGTTGTGGACGTCGGCTGGGCGCTTCAGCAGCTCGTAGGCAACGATCAGACCGGCGATGGCGACGATCGTGGCGGCGATCAGGCCGATCGCCCAGCGCCGGTGCTCGCGCCAGAGCCGGCGTGGGTGCAACAGCAGCCGCAGGGCGTCGCGCAAGCGGCGGGCCTTGGGCCCGCCCTCAGCCATTCGCGGCGCGGCGCTCGGATTCTTTGGCGACCCCGCTCAGCAGCGTTTTGATCCCCTGCTTGACCCCGGCGACGACGGCGAAGCCGCCAATCGGCACGGTCGGGGTGGTGTGGACGGCGTAAATCACCTGGGTGCCCTGGTCGAGCGGGGTCAGCTCGACGGTGCCGACGTGGTCGCGGACCGGCAACCCGGAGAGGATCTTGTAGGAGAAGCGACTGGGGCGCTCAAAGGCGATCACTTCCTCGCGCATCGGCGGGCCGACGAGAGTGAGAACGCGGATCGCGCCGAGGCCGTTCGGCGCCGGGTCGCCCTCCCGCTCCAGCTCGGCCTTGCGCAGGGAGGTCATCTCGGCATAACGCCGGTGGTCGGTGAGGACGTCGAAGACGACCTCGGGCGGAGCGGCCACCTGGCGGACATATCTGAAGCTCGCCATTCGCGGAAAGGCTACGCGAGTGCCCACCTCTGCGGGTCGGAGCCGTCGATCGGCCGCACCTCACCGGCAATCGCGAGGTGGTCGAGGCAGGCGAGGACGATCTGCAGGATCCAGGCGCTGGCGGGGGTATTGAGGTTGTCCGCGCCGACGATCTCGGCGACTATCTCGAAAGCGGTCTTCTCGCCCGCACCGAGGGCGGCGCGCACCCGGCCGAGCAGCTCCTCGACCTGTCGTCGCGACTCGGCGATCTTCGTCTCGGGATCGCGGAAGGTGCGCCCGTGGCCGGGGAGGACGAGGTCGACGTCGAGCGGCTCGACCCGGTCGAGGCTGGCGAGGAATTCGCCGACCGGATCGGGGCTGTGGCCGTGGTCGAAGAAGAGGACGGTGCGGCCGAGCAGGTGGTCGCCGGAGATCAGCAGCTTGCGCTCAGGCTGATGGAGGACGACGTGCGAGGGCGCGTGGCCTGGGGTCTCGTAGACCTGCCAGGCGCCAAGGTCGGTCTCCACTTCGACTCCCGGCACCAACTCGCGGTCGGGCTCCTTGATCACGTCGATGCCGGTCTCGGAATCGCTGCGCGCCTCGCGATAGCGCTCCAGCGCCGCCGGCGGCACGCCACTCTGTCGCGCCACCTCGATCCGCTGCTCCAGCGCCGCCGCCGGGTCGTCGGCGAGCAGCCGCACGTGCTCCCAGCGCGGGTGCATCCAGAGCTCGCAGCCGGCCCGCTCGGTGATCGCGCCACCGAGCCCGTAGTGGTCGGTGTGGGAGTGCGTGCAGACGACGAGGCGTACATCCTCGACCCCGAACCCCGCCTGCGCCAGCGCCAGGTCCAGCTGCCGCAGCCGCCCCTTGCCGCCGATCCCGGTGTCGAACATGACAACGCCCCCGTCGCTCTCGACCGCCCAGGCGTTCCCATGCGGCACCCCCGGCCACGGCAGCGACAAACGCAGACGCCAAACGCCCGGTAACAGCTTTTCCGTCCTGGGCGCATCGGCTGCCTTCTTGCCCGCCACGAGCGCATCCTTTCACCCCGCGCCTCTCCAGCGGCAGGACCCGCCGGCCAGCTACGCCGCGCTGAAAGTAGTGGGATCGGGACCGGTCCGGTCGCCGGTATCCAGCCGCTCGATCGCGGCCATGTCGTCCTCGCTGAGGGCGAAGTCGAAGACCTCGAAGTTCTCGCGGATCCGCTCGGGGGTGGCGGATTTGGGGATGACGACGTTGCCGAGCTGCAGGTGCCAGCGCAGGATCGTCTGCGCCGGGCTCTTGCCGTGGTGGGCGGCGATCGTCTGGATCGTCTCGTCTTCGAGCAACTCGCCCTTGGCCAGCGGGCTCCAGGCCTCGGTGGCGATGCCGTGCTCGGCGTGCCAGGCGCGCAGCTCGGCCTGCTGCAGGAGCGGGTGCAGCTCGATCTGGTTCACGCTCGGCAGCGCCTCGGCCTCGCGCTGCACCCGCTCCAGGTCCTCGACCCGGAAGTTGGAGACGCCGATCGAGCGGGC
>JBQCCT010000217.1:0-10342 GCA_051961955.1 Solirubrobacterales bacterium | reverse complement strand
CCCAGCTCCACGTCGCCGAGACCGAGAAGTACGCGCACGTCACCTACTTCTTCAACGGCGGCCGCGAGCAGGAGCTGGAGGGGGAGGAGCACTGCCTGGTCGAATCCCCCCGCGACGTGCCGACTTACGACCACAAGCCGGAGATGAGCGCCGCCGACGCGGCCGCGGCCTTCGTCAGCCGCTGGAGCGAGGGCGACTACCGCTTCGGGATCATCAACTTCGCCAACCCCGACATGGTGGGACACACGGGCGTGATCCCCGCCGCGGTCAAGGCGGTCGAGACCGTCGACGCCCAGCTCGGCAAGGTCGTCGAGGCAGTCACCGCCAGGGGCGGCACCTGCATCGTCACCGCCGACCACGGCAACTGCGACAACATGCTCGAGCCTGACGGCTCTCCCAACACCGCCCACTCCCTCAACCCCGTCCCCCTGATCGTCACCGATCAGGGCCTCCGCCTCCGCGCCGGCGGCATCCTCGCCGACGTCGCCCCCACCGCCCTGGACCTCCTGGGTATCGCGCAGCCAGAGGCGATGACGGGACGCTCGCTAGTCGCCTGACCTACTCGAGAACCGCCTCCGGTTCGCGGGCCTCGACGTCGATTCGGGGCAGCATCCGCTCGAGCCAGTCGGGGATCCACCAGTTGCGGGGGCCGAGCAACTGCATGACTGCCGGCACCAGCACCATGCGGACGAGGGTGGCGTCGAGGAAGATCGCCGAGGCGAGGCCGATTCCGAAGAGCTTGAGGAAGACTTCGGGCGAGGCGACGAAGGCGAGGAAGACGACGACCATGATCGCCGCCGCCGCGGTGATCACGCGCGCCGTCTTCGCCAGGCCGTCGGCGACCGCGCGCCGGGTATCGCCGTCCTTCAGGTACTCCTCGCGGATCCGCGAGATCAGGAAGACCTCGTAGTCCATCGAGAGGCCGAAGAGGATCGCGAACATCATCACCGGCATGAACGGGGCGATCGGCACTTCGTGGTCGATCCCGATCAGTTCGCCGACGGCTCCCCCCTGCGCCACCAGGGTCATCACCCCATAGGCGGCGCTGACCGAGAGCAGATTCATGATCCCCGCCTTAAGCGAGATGAACGGCGAGTGGAAGGCGACGAGGAGGAGCAGGAAGGAGAGGCCGACCACCCCGGCGATGAACGAGGGCATGCGGCCGGTGATGTATTCGCTCTGGTCCTCCAGAGCGGCGTTGACGCCGCCGACCAGCGCGGTCACACCGGTGCCGGCGGTCGCCTGTGGAATCGTCGTATCGCGCAGGCGTTCGACCAGATTCGAGGTCGCTTCGTCCTGCGGCGAGGTGGTGGGGATGACGGTGAGGATCGCGGCGGTGCTGCTGCCGTTGAACTGGGGCGCCTGCACGTAGGCGACGCCCGGGTCTTCGCGCAGCGCCGTCGTCAGCTGCTCGACGTCGGCACGGGCGCTGGGGCCGGGCATTTCGGCCGCGATCACCAGGGGGCCGTTGGCGCCGGGGCCGAAGCCCTCGCTGATCAGGTCGTAGGCTTCGCGCGTCATCGTCCCCTTTTTGTCGTTGCCGGCATCGGGGAAGCCGAGCCGCATGCCAAGGGCGGGGGCGGCGAGGGCGAGCAGGATCGCCCCCGCGATGATCGCCGCCGTCCAGGGCCGCCGCTGCACCGCGTGGCTCCATCGCGCCGCCGGAGAGTGACTGTCTCCTTCGGGGCGGTCGAGGCGTCGACCGAGGAACGGGATTCGCAGCCGGTCGACCTTGGGGCCGAGGAAGGAGAGCAGGGCCGGCAGCAGCGTGATCGAGGCCAGCATCACCACCAACACCGCCAGCGAGGCCGAGATCGCGACCCCGTACATGTAGGGGAGACCGGTGATGAAGAGCCCGAGGATCGCGATCACCACGGTGCTGCCGGCGATGAGGACGCTGCGGCCGGCGGTGCTGACCGCCTCGACCACCGCGTCGTGGCGGTCCTTGCCGGACTTCATCGCGCTGCGGAAGCGGGTCAGCACCAGCAGCGCGTAGTCGATCCCGACGCCGATCCCGATCAAGCCGGAGACGGCGGTGGTCCAGTTGGGGACGTCGATCACGTTGGCGAGGAGGACGATCAACCCGCCGGAGGAGATGCCGAGGCCGACCAGCGCGATCACCAGCGGCAGGCCGGCGGCGACCAGCGAGCCGAAGGCGATCAGCAAGACGATCGCCGCTCCGAGGAAGCCGAGCCCCTCGGGGCTGGTCGATTCCTGGGCGAGGTAGATCGGTTCGCCGCCGAGCTTGATCTCGAGGCCGCTGCCGCTGTTGGCTTCGGCGGCGGCGATCAGCGCTTCGCCCTGCTCCTTCTTCACCTGCCAGCCGGGCACGTTGAGTGGCAGGGTCGTGGTCGCGATCTTGCCGTCCTCGGAGATCCGGATCGACGCCCGCTGCCCGACATGATCAACCTTTTCTGCCCGCGTGAAGAAGGCGTTCGTCTGCTTCTTCGCAGAGGCGCTCTGCGCCCCCGCTGGGTCCTTCCAGACGACGTAGATTTCCTGCCCGGAGTAGCCCTTGAACTCGCGTTCGGTCAGTTCGCTCGCCGCCTTCGACTCCGAGCCGGGCGTGTTGTAGTCGGCCTTGTACCCACCGGCGAAGGAGGAGCCGAGGCCGATCAGGACGACGGTGGCGACGATCCAGGCAAGGACCATGCGGCCGCGGCGGCGGTAGGCGATGTCAGCGAGGCGAGCGAGGCGACGGGTCATGGACTGGTTTCCTCCTTGTGAAGCCTTTGCAAAAATTAATGTACGAGTGTAAAGGTTTCAGAATGAAACGATTCATATCACAAACGAGCGGGTAGGATCAGCCGGCGATGAACGCACCCGGCATGAACGGCGACCGCGCGCCCTCGACCCTAGCCTTCCTCCTCTCCCAGGTGGGGATCCACGCGTCGAAGCGCTTCGCCGAGCGGATCGGCGCCATCGGCCTGCAGCCACCCCTGTTCCGCGTGCTCAACCTGGTCGATGCGGAAGAGGGGAAGTCCCAGCAGGCGATCGCGGCAGGGATCGAAATCCCTCCCAGCCGCATGGTGGCCCTGGTCGACGAGCTCGAGCGCCGCGGCCTGGTCGAACGCCGGCCGGACCCTAAGGACCGCCGTGTGCGCGCCCTCTTTCCTACCGCCGAGGGCAGGCGTTGCCTCGCCCGCGGCCGCAAGATCGCCAAACAGCACGAAGAGGAGCTGACCAAGGGCATGAAGGCGGCGGACCGCAAGCGCCTCGTCGAGCTGCTGCAGAAGATCGTCGACGAGCAGGCGATCGGCCGCGGCGTGCACCCTGGCTTGAGTGAGAAGCCTTGACATACGCTGCCGGGCGTGCGCAACGACCCGCAGCGACTCCGGTTCGAGATCGGCGCCCGTGACGGCAACGCCCGCGCGGGCGTCATCCACACCCCCCACGGCCCGATCGAGACGCCGGCCTTCATCCCGCTGGCGACGAAGGGGACGGTGCGGGGGCTGGAGTCGGCGGAGGTCGCCGAACTCGGCTACCAGCTGATCCTCGGCAACACCTACCACCTGTTCGTCTCGCCGGGACCGGAGCGGATCGCCGCCGCCGGCGGCCTGCACGGCTTCATGGACTGGGAGCGGGCGCTGATCACCGACTCCGGCGGCTTCCAGGTCTTCTCGCTCGCCCACGGCGGCGTCGCCGACGAGGTCAAGGGCAGCGGCCGCTCCGGCGACCACGGCTCCAAGGTCGACATCACCGAGGAGGGCGCCCGTTTCCGCTCGCCGCGCGACGGCGCCGAGCTGTTCATCTCGCCGGAGGTCTCGATGAGCGTGCAAGCAGGGCTTGGCTCCGACATCGCCCTCGTCTTCGACGAGTGCACGCCCTTCCACGCCGACCGCGACTACACCGCCCGCTCGACCCAGCGCACCCACCGCTGGCTCGACCGCTGCCTCGCCTGGCACGAGCGCGAGGGACCGGCGCGGCAGGCGGTCTTCGGGATCGTCCAGGGCGGCACCCACGAGGATCTGCGCCGCGAATCGGCGCAGTGCGTCTCGGAGGCCGGGGTGGACGGCCTGGCGATCGGCGGCACCCTCGGCCGCGACAAGGAGGAGATGGCGGCGGTGCTGGCGATGACCGCGCCGCTGCTGCCGGAGGAGGCGCCGAAGCACCTGCTCGGGATCGGCGAGGTCGACGACCTGCTCGGCGGCATCGCCCTCGGCCTCGACGTCTTCGACTGCGCGGTGCCGACCCGCCTCTCCCGCCACGGCGTCGCCCTCGCGCCCTCGCCGGAGACCCGCTGGCGCCTCGACATGCGCAAGGGCGGCTGGGCCGGCAACCGCGAGCCGCTGGTCGCGGGCTGCCCCTGCCCGGCCTGCCGGCGCCACGACCGCGACTACATCAGCTACCTCTCCCGCGCCGAGGAGCTGACCGCCGTCCGCCTCATCGTCCAACACAACCTCACCTACATGCGTGAGCTGACCACTCACGCCCGCCGCGCGATCCAAAGCGGGACCTTCGACAGCTATCGCTCAGCTGTACTGCAAGGAAGAGCACCCTGGGATGCGGCCTGAGAAGGGAGGGTTGGACACCCCCACCCGAGCATGTGGCGTAATGGGGGTGTCCAACCCTCCCCAACACAAACCGCCTATTCGGTGTTCTTCCGCACCAGGTCCTTGACTTCTTCGACAACCTTTTCAACGGTGTCGCCGGCGACCTTGCTGACCTTTACCCCGGCGGCCTTGTCGGTGCTGACGATGACCGCGGTGGCGACGGCGGCGGCGATCAGCACCAGCGCCACCGCGGCGAGGACGAAGCGGGCGAAGCGGGAGAAGGCGCCGCGCTTGCGCGGCTGTGCGGCGCGGGCCGGTGGCGCCGGGGCGGGAGCCGGTGCCACCCGCGGTTGCGGGCGCCGCGTCGGCGAGGCCGGCCGGTACTGGGTCGCGGCGGTATCGCGGCCCATGTGGCGGGTGGCGTCGGTCTCGCCGCCCAGCACCCGGGTCGCCGCGGTCCCGTCTTCCAGCGGCAGCGTCACGTCGCCGCCTTCAAGGCCCAGGCGCAGCCCAGCCGCCAGCTCGTCGGCGCTGGCGTAGCGCCGGTTGACGTCGCCTTCCAGCGCCCGCAGCACCGCCGCCCCCAGCGTCTCCGGTACCTCGTTGTTGTAGGTGCTCGGGGGCAGCGGTTTCTCGTTCTGCTGGCGCACCGCCAGCTCGGCCAGCGAGGAGCCCTCGTAGGGCAGCCGGCCGGTGAGGAACTGGTAGAGAACGACACCGAGCGCATAGACATCGGTCGCCGGCGTCGCCTCCTCACCCCGCACCTGCTCTGGCGACAGGTAGGCGGCGGTGCCGACCACCGACCCCACTTGGGTGATTCGCGTCTGCTCGATTGCCCGGGCGATTCCGAAGTCGGTCAGCTTGACGATCATCTCGCCACCGCCGCCGACCGGGCCGCCGACGATCATCAGATTCCCTGGCTTGACGTCGCGGTGGATGATCCCGCGCCGGTGCGCGTAGTCGAGCCCGGAGCAGGCCTGGACGCCGATCTCCGCCGCCACCTCCGGTTCGACTGGCCCTTGGCGCTGCAGGATCTGTGCCCCGGAGCGCCCGTCGACGAACTCCATGACGATGTAGTGGCGGCCTCGGTCGACGCCGGTGTCGTAGACCTGGACGATATTGGGGTGGATCAGCTTCGCCACCGCCAGCGCCTCGCGCCGGAAGCGCGCGACGAAGCGCTCGTCGTCGGAGAGGTGCTCGGCCAGGACCTTAACCGCGACGGTCCGCTCGAGGATCAGGTCGGTCGCCTTATAGACATTCGACATCCCGCCGGTGCCGAGCTTCTCGCCGGTCTCATAGCGGCCTGAGAGGGTGCCTGCGCTCGTCTCCATCATTCTTCGACTTCCACACCGGGGCCGACGCCGCCAGAGGGCGCGGTTTCTTCGGGTTCAGGTGCCGGCGGTCCGCCTTTGCCTTTTTCTTCGCCTTTGCCGTTCGACTGCGGAGGCAGTTCCGGGCCTTCTTCCGGTTCCGTGGCTTCTTCCTTTGCTTCGGCCGGTTCCTTGTCCGGTTTTTCTTTCTTTGGTTTCTTTTCCTCTTCCAGTTCTTCCGCTTCAACATCAGGTTCCACGGAAGGTTCCGTTTCTGCGGTTTCTTCGCACTCGCTGATCACTTCGCTCAGCTTCGTCGTGCCTTCCTGTAGCGCTGCCTGCAGCTTGCGGTCGACTCCCTGCAGTTCTTCGACTTCGGCGGTGACGTTGGCGACAGCGTCTTCGGCACCGATGCAGTCGCCTTCGGCGGTCAATTGCCTGACCTGGTCGAGGTTGGATTCGATCTCACTCGCGGTCGTCCCGGGCAGCAGGTCGGCATTGCTGCCGCCGCCGCAGGAGACCAACGCCACGGCGCTGGCTCCACCCAGGAGGAGGGCGAGCAGAACTGCGCTCAAACGGCCCATCGCGGTCCGAGTCTAGAGAAACGCCCGACGGTCCTATTTCCCCTGGAATTTGTGATCAACGGCCGACCTCGAGTCGCTCGGCGAGGACATTCGGCAGGCCGGCGGCGAGGATCGCCGATGCCGCACCCTCGGCGTCGTAAGGCACACGGTGGTAGTGCGCCACCCAGTTCTCAGTGTCGAGTTCAAGCCAGGCAGCGCGGGGGTCGCTGTCGCGGGGCTGGCCGACGCTGCCGGGGTTGAGCAGCCACTTGCCGTCAACTAGCTCGATCTCCGTGCCATCGCCGGCTTGGGCCCCCTGCGCGTAGCCGCGGCGGGACCCGTCCGGCCGCACGAAGAAGAGGGCAATGTGGGAGTGGCCAATCAGCCCCACCCGCTCCTCCTGGGCGTCGAAGCCAGCTTCGGCTTGGTCAGTCGAGAGCACGTACTCCCAAATCGGGTCGCGCGGCGAGGCGTGGAATAGTCCGATGCTCTCGCGGGAGCCGGATGGATCGAGCGAGCCGAGGAAGTCGAGCGTCTCCTCGTTGATGTGCTCGCGCGTCCATGCAACCGCCGTCGCGGCGGTATCGGAAAAGGTCGAGATGTTGAGCGCCCCCAGCACCGCCAGGTCGTGGTTGCCGACCAGGCAGGTGTCGCAGTGCTCGCGTACCAGCGCCGTGCAGGCGTCCGGGTCGGCGCCGTAGCCGACAAGGTCACCGAGGCACCAGATCTCCTCGACGCCAGTCTCCTCGATCGCCGTGAGAACAGCTTCCAGGGCCTGCAGGTTGGAGTGAATGTCGCTGAGGACGGCTAGTCGCAAGCGGGCAGCGTACCCCGCGCCAGCCTCGGTCCATACGATTGCCCCATGACCGCCACCGATTCTGTGGCCGCGCTGCGGGGCGCGGTCGAGGGCGCCGCGCGCGCCCTGCGCGACGGCAAGGAGACCGAGCCGCGGCCGACGCTGGAGCGTCCGCCCAGGCCTGAGCTGGGTGATTACAGCTCCAACGCGGCGATGCTGCTGGCCGGTGGGTTGCGCGACAACCCGCGGGCGGTAGCCGAGCGGCTGCGCACCGAGCTCGAAGCGGACGCCGACCTCGCCCCCGATCTGGAGCGGATCGAGGTGGCGGGACCCGGCTTCATCAACTTCTTCCTTGCCGACTCCTGGTACCTGCGGGCACTAGGCACACTGTTGGCGGCGAATCAGGATCTCGGCCCGGCCCCGACGGAATCGCCGGAGAAGATCCTGGTCGAGTTCGTTTCCGCCAACCCGACCGGGCCGATCCATGTCGGCACTGGCCGTCACGCCGCCTACGGCGACTCGTTGGTGCGACTGCTGGAAGCGGCTGGGCATGAGGTCGAGCGCGAGTATTACGTCAACGATGCCGGTAGTCAGATCGGCCGCTTCGCCGACTCAATCGCGGCACGGATGCAGGGGGAGGGCCCCCCCGAGGACGGCTACGCGGGCGCCTACGTGACCGAGCTGGCCGAGCGGCTGCAAGGGGAGGGCGTCGATCCGTCCGACCGCGAGGCGCTGGAAGCACGCGGGATCAAGCTGATGCTGGAGGAGGTGCGGCAGACGCTGGAGCGCTTTGGCGTCCGCTTCGACAGCTTCTTCTCCGAGCGCAGCCTCTACGAGAAAGGCGAGGTTGACGCCGCCCTCGCCGAGCTGGAGAAGCGCGGCCACACCTACCACAGCGAAGATGCGCTCTGGTTGCGGACGACCGACTTCGGTGACGACAAGGATCGGGTCCTGGTCCGCTCCAACGGCGAGGCCACCTACTTCACCCCCGACATCGCCTATCACTGGGACAAGTTGCAGCGCGGCTTCGAGCGCTTGATCGACGTCTGGGGGGCAGACCACCACGGCTATGTAGCGCGGGTCCGGGCTGCGCTGGAGGCGCTCGGGGCCGACCCGGAGATCTTCGAGGTGCCGATCATGAGCCTCGTTCACATCGTCGAAAAAGGCGAACGGGTGCAGATGTCCAAGCGCACCGGGGACTTCGTCACCCTCGACGAACTGGTTGAGGACATCGGCGTTGACGCCACCCGCTGGTTCATGCTCTGGCGTAGTCATGAGACGACCGTCGACCTCGACCTCGAGCTGGCGCGGAGCCAATCGAGCGAGAACCCCGTCTACTACGTGCAGTACGCACACGCGCGGATCTCCAGCATCCTGCGCAAGGCGGGGGAGGGGGCGGTGCCGACGAGCCTCGGCGAGGCGAGCGAGCGGCTAGCGCTGGAGGCGAGCGAGAAAGCACTGATTAAGCGCCTACTTGAATTTCCGGAAGAAGTGCGGGTCGCCGCCGAGCGCCGAGCGCCGCACCGGATCTGCGCCTACTCGACCGTGGTCGCGGCCGATTTCCACGCCTTCTACCGTGACTGCCAGGTGGTCGGCGCCGAGGGCGAGGGGGTCGAGAGCTCGCGGCTGGCGCTCTGTCTGGCGACGAAGCGGACGATCGCCGCCGCGCTGGGCCTGCTGGGGATCTCCGCCCCCGAGCGGATGTGATGCTGCGCCGTCGCGCCAGGCTCCCCGTCCTGGCTGAGATCTCCGCCCCGCCGGAGGGCGCGCGGGCGTGGTCGCTGCGGCGTGCCGATTACAAGGGTCTGGAAGGGGTGCTGTCGCGGCTGGGCAAGGGGGTCGTGTTGGTGAGCGGGGAGGGGGAGGCGACGCTGGCGGCGGCGATCGCGCTGGCGGCGGCGTCTGCGGCCGCGGGCCGACGCACCATCCTTGTCGAGTGCGACCTCGCCCGGCCGCGCTTGGCGGCGCAGGTCGGTCTCGCCGCGGCGCCGGGGATGCACGAGTACCTGCGCTGGGAGGCGGAACCAGCCGACGTGCTGCAACCGGTGATGCTGGCGGGCCCGGCCGCCGGGGATGCTGGTGGGCCACTGGTCTGCATCTGCGCGGGCCGACCGGCCAGCAAGACCGAGACCCTGCTCGGCCTGCAGAGTTTCGCCCACATGGTGGAGAAGCTTCGCGGCGCCTACGAGCTGGTCGTCCTCGTGGCACCGCCGGTGGTGAGCGAACCAGCGGCATGCGCCGCAGCAGCCCGCCAGGCGGATGCGGTGTTAGCGGCGCTGCCAGGCGGAGGCGGAGATAAGGCGCTCCGTGGCGCGATTAGGCGACTGGGAATCCCTGCCCTAGGCGCGATCGCTGTCGGCTAGCTCAATTCGGTGCGCTTTATGGGCGCTATGCGCCCAAGAGGCGCACCGCTCTGTGGGCTAGAGGTCGTAGCGGGCGAGGTCGGCGTCGAGCCGTTCGGCGTCTTCGCCTTCTGGCGCGCTGGCTGCCGGCGCCGCCTCGCCGCCTCCACCGCTGCGCCGCCAGCGCAGGACGCCGAACGCCAGCGCAATCGCGGCCACGATAAAGGCGATGATCGGCACTACATAGGCCGAGAGGCTGAAGCCGGATCCCTGCGGCAGCGCCAGCACCTCGTCCCCGTACTCGGCGACCAGCGCGTTCTTGATCTGCGCTTCGGTTTTGCCTGCGGCGATAAGGCGGCGGATGAAGGTTTTCTCGCGCTGCGCCTGCGGCGATTCGGCCAACTGCAGCAACGTCCCACAGATGGGGCACATCACCTGCTTTTCGATTTCGATCAGCGAGGCGCGCGGCGCCGCCGTGGCCGCCGGCGCCAGCAGGGCGAGCATCGCCAGCACCGCCAACGCCAGCCGCGTCCTCATGATTTGGCCTCCGGCAGCATCGGCGCTACTTCGTCGTGCAGGGATTCCTCAGTCACCGGTCCCACCACGTGCAGTCGCAGTCTGCCGGTCGGGTCGATCAGGAAGTTCTCCGGTACCCCGGTGGTCCCAAAGTCATGGGCGGCCGTCCCGTCGCCGTCGCGCAGCTGCGGGTAGGTGAGCCCGTAGCGCCGCACGAACTTGCGCCCATCGCCGCTGAGGTCGCGGCTGTCGATGCCCAGCACCGTGAAGTGCGGCCCGCCGTGCTGGCGTTGGAACGCCTCCAGCGCCGGTGCCTCCTGCT
>JBQCCT010000216.1:0-4455 GCA_051961955.1 Solirubrobacterales bacterium | reverse complement strand
CAGGGACTGACGCCTGAGCTGCTGCCTCCGCCACCTGAGCCGCTCCCCCGCCGCCTGCGTCTGGCGCTGGCGCTGCGATCGCTGCACGGACTGGCCGGGCGGACGGGAGAAGCGACAAGCCCGGAGGCGCGCAAGCGCCTGGCGCTGCATCGCGACCGCCTCGTCGCGTCGGGCGAACGCACCCTCGGCCGGCGCCTGCCGCGCGCCCGGCGCCGGATCGAGAACCTGATCGAAGCCGCCGCCCGCGAGGCGCGCGACACCTACCGCGCCGCCCCCTGGCCTGGCAAGATCATCCTCATCGCCTCCAGGGAGTACGAGCGCAAACCCGCCTACATCGCCTGGCCCGAGCGCGCGCTCGGCGGAATCGAGCAGCACGTCCTTCCACTCGGCCACCTGGAGATGCTGCGGGAGCCCGGGGCGGCGCTGCTCGCCCGCTGCCTCGACGAACGCGTTGCGGAAGCGCTGCGCCCTTGAGCGAGGGCTGGTTGCCGGGGCCGCGGTACCCGGCCCTGACAACGGAGGAGGTGCACGTCTGGCTCGCCCGCCTCGACCGGGCGTTCTGGCCCGGGCCCGCCGGCCTGCCCCTGCCAGAGCGGGAACGCGCCGCCCGCTTCCTGCGAACAGAGGCCGGCCACCGCTGGGTGGCGTCCCGCTGGGTCCTGCGCAAGGTGCTGGCGCGCTACCTGGACAAGGTCCCCGAGACGATCGCCCTCGTCGCCGAGGAGGGCGGCAAGCCACGGCTCGCGGATGCCTCGTCCAGCCTGCGGTTCAACCTCAGCCACTCCGGCGCGGTCGCGCTCGTCGCCGTCTGCGAGAACCGGGAGGTCGGCGTCGACGTCGAGGAGATCGAACCGGCGCACGACCTGATCGCCCTCGCCGAACGGGCGCTCCCCCCGGACGCAGCCGCCGCGGTCGCCACCGCCGCTCCGGCCGATCGCGCCGTCGTCTTCCACCAGGCCTGGGCCCGCCATGAGGCCCGCCTCAAGTGCCTCGGCATCGGCCTCGCCTCCGA
The DNA here is from genome assembly GCA_051961955.1 of Solirubrobacterales bacterium. Taxonomy (GTDB): domain Bacteria; phylum Actinomycetota; class Thermoleophilia; order Solirubrobacterales; family 70-9; genus VAYN01. The sequence goes on along the minus strand of JBQCCT010000216.1, from coordinate 3,443 downwards.
TCGTTTCCACCCTTCTCCCGGCGGTAGCGAGGACAAAGGAAACAATGATGGCGTGGTTCTGGTCGACCTCGGGGTCGACCCAAGCTACGCCGCGGCGGTCGCCGTCTCAGGCCCGGCGCTGGGGACGCTGCACCGCTTTACGATCGGTTCTTAGGCAACAGGAACTGGAAGTCGCCGACTTCGGTGACAACCTTGAAGTCGTTGAAGATGTAGTTGACCAGGGGGAGGCCGGGGGGAGGCGTCGAGCTGTGTATCCACGCTTCGGCCCGGGCGTAGTTGCGAATCGCGCAGGGGCGCGGGGTCGCCTTCATCTCCCGCACGATCCGCCGTTGTTCTTCGGCGTCGAGGGCCTTGATCCAGGCGCCCGGCGCCGCCGGCGCCGGCGGTTCGACCCCGGACCAGACGTAGAAGCTGTCGATGTTCGGATAACCGATGAAGTTGGTGCAGCGGTAGCGGTGGATTAGGCTGACGATGCCCGAGTAGACGTTGACTTCTTCGGGCGGAAGCCGCAGCGCCGTCGCGCCCTTGAACGGGAGCGGCTCCTTTTCGCGGTAGTAGGCCACCGCGTTGTTGACGGCGGGTCGCAGAATCGCGTCAAGCGTGAACTGCGCGGCGAGCGCAACCGTGACGACAGCGGCGACGATTCCGAGCCGGCCGGCGATGCGGACGTCGCGGGCCGCCCCCCAGGCGCGCAGCGAGACGAGGGCATCGGCCAGGCAGAGCGCCCCGACCGGGACGAAGGCGAAGGCGGCGATGCCCACCTGGCTGCCGGCGACCGGGAAGACCTGCAGCGCCTCGGCGATCGCCATCGCCGGCAGAGCGACGCGCAGGAAGCGCTTGTAGGTGCCCTCGACGGCGCCGAGCGGCGGCACCGCCGCCACCCAGCTGAGCAGGACCGGGAGCAGGATCTGGCTCTGCGAGCTGGGATTGAGGGCGATCGGGACGATGTGGGCAAGGGCGAGCAGGATCGTGAGCCCGATGCCCGCCCGCAGCAGCCCCGGCCAGAGCGCGGGCTCCCTTCCCGCGGAAGGTCGCAAGCGGGCAACCAGGACCGCCGCCGCGAGCGTCCCGACTGCCCAGTCGACTCCGGCGCCCGGCAGCGCGAGGGGCGTGATCAAGACGTCCCGCACCCGGATCGCCTGCACGATCATGCCGTCGTACACGTCCGACAGTGAGGGGCCGGTGAGGAGGATCGCGATCAGGATCGCGACGGCGGCCACGACCAAGCCGGCGACGGCGCCGAGCAGCCAGCGCACCGTCGTCGCATCCTCCTCGTCGCGGGCCGGGCGCTGCCACCAGGCCGAGACGACCAGGGCGGCCATCGACAGCGTCATGATCAGGATCAGTTCGCGGACCCAGCCTTCGCTCAGGTTGCGGGCCATCACCGCGAAGGGGAGTACTAGATAGGCGGCGGCGACCAGCCAGACGAGCCAGCGGCGCCGGTTCAGCGAGGGGATGGTCAGCACCGCGGCCAGGGCGAGGCCGGCGATCGCGAAGGCGCCGAGGTTGACCTTGGTCATCAGCAGCGCCCCGAGCAGCGCCCCGCAGGCGCAGCCCATCCACCCCACCCGCCGGCCCGGCCCGAAGACGAGCACGGCGACGACCGCGGCGAAGAGCAGCACGCAGAGACCCTGGGGGTGCATCGGCTCGTTCGCCAGCACGAAGAGGGCGGAGAAGGCGGCGCCCGTCCCGACCACGCCGAGCGCCAGGCTCCTGGTCAGGCGGTGCGCGGCGATCCCGGAGAGCAGCGAGCTCGCCACCCAGACGAGGACCACGATCGTGCGGCTCGCGTCGGTGGTGACCGCCTTGCCGGTGAGGGCGAAGAGGCCGCCGAAGACCTCGTAATAGAAGGGCCCGTACTCCGAATAGACGTCCCGGTAGAGGGCGTGGCCGTGGACGAACGCCTTGAGGGTGACGAGCAGCGTCCCCTCGTCGTCGTAGGTGGCGAACTCGCCGAAGATCGTGAAGTAGGCGGCGACGGCCGCGGCCAGGGCGACCAACGAGTAGACAACGGCGGCCCGGACGAGAGGATCGGCCAGCGTCTCCCGCCAGGGAGCTCGCGCCGCCCGCGACGAGGTTATGGCACCGTCGGCTGGCAAGAGCGTGGCACGATAGCGGGGCAAGGGGCGGGGGCAAGATTCCATATGGTCTGCCGCGCCGGCCACCCCCGGACTGGACACCCGTGAGAGAAACCGCCTACCGCGAGCACTACGAGGTCGAGGACCGCCACTGGTGGTACCGCGGCCGCTGGGCCGTGGTCGAGGCGCTCCTCGCGAAGGCCGACCTGCCACCGCATCCCCGCATCCTCGACGCCGGTTGCGGCACCGGCGGCAACTTGCGGAAATTCGGGCGGATCGGCGTCGCCTCCGGCGTCGAGCCCTCGGCCGAGGCCGTTGGCTTCTGCCGCGAGCGCGGCCTCGAGCGCGTGCAGCAGGCGGGCCTGGAGTCGCTGCCGTTCGAGGACGGCAGCTTCGACCTGGTCGCCGCCACCGACGTGGTCGAGCACGTCGCCGCTGAGGAACAGGCGCTGCGGGAGCTGCGGCGCGTCACCGCCCCTGGCGGGACCATGCTGCTGACCGTCCCCGCCTACATGTGGCTTTGGAGCGAGGAAGACATCAACCTCCACCACCATCGCCGCTACACGAAGCGCCGGCTGGTGCAGGCAGTGCAGAAGGCGGGCTGGGAGCCGGTCTTCACCACCTACTTCAACACCCTGCTGCTGCCGCCGATCGCAGTTGCCAAGAAGCTGCCGCGGCGCGGCGCGAGCGGGGACCTCGACCGCACCCCGGCCGCCCTCGACGGGCCGCTCTCGCTGCCGATGCGGATGGAGGCGCGGCTGATCCGGGCTGGCCTGCCGCTGCCGGCCGGCGTCTCAGTCGGAATCGTCTGCCGCCGCGACGGTTAGACGGCCGGCGGAACCGGCGCGACGGTCGCGAACCCGCAGCCGGTAGGCGAGCCTGGTGACGTCGCGCAGCATCCGGGTGCTGGCGGAGGCCACGCGCACCCGGGAGCGGGAGTCGTGCAGGTAGAGGACCGGGACCTCGGCGATCCGGATCCCTCCCCGGTCGGCCCGCATCAGCAGCTCGACGTCGAAGGCGAAGCCGGGGCAGAGCTGCTCGTCGAGCAGACGCCTGGCCAGGGTCGTCGGCAGCAACTTGAACCCGCACTGGGTGTCATGTAGGGGCAGGCCCGTCAGGGTCCGTACGGTGCGGTTGAAACCGGCGCCGAGCACCTTGCGGTGAAGCGGTCCGCGCTCGACCACAGCTCCCTCCACCGCTCTCGACCCGATCGCGACGTCGGCGCCGGCGGCGATCGCGGCGGTGAGCTTGGGGAGCTCCTCGATCGGGGTCGAGAGGTCGGCGTCGGCGAGGAGTACGTAGTCCCCCTCGGCCCGGCAGACGCCCGCCGCGAACGCTGCGCCCTTGCCCCGGTTCTGCTCGTAG
>JBQCCT010000215.1:0-3654 GCA_051961955.1 Solirubrobacterales bacterium | reverse complement strand
CACCCGCCGGGCGGGCCGGCCAGTTCGCGGCAAACTCCCGCGCGCGCTGAAACAGCCCCCGCCTGGGGGGCAAAATCCCGCGCGCGCTGAATTTTGCCGAGGAGTCAGAGCTTGTGTGTCTGGCCTGGGTCGAGGACGACGACCTGGGAGGAGGTCTGGGACTCGACATCGGACTTGAAGGCCTCAGCGTCGGTCTCGATCGGCGGGAAGGTGTTGTAGTGCATCGGGATCACCGTCTTGGCGCCGACGAACTCGCAGGCGACGACGGCGTCGCGGCGGTCCATCGTGTAGTGGCCGCCGATCGGGACCAGGAAAACGTCGATGTCACTGCGCCGCGCGATCAGCTGCATGTCGCTGAACAGGCAGGTGTCGCCGGCGTGGTAGACGGTCGTCTCGCCGATCTTGATCACGAGCCCGGCGGCGGGGCCGATGACGACGCCGGTCTCGGCGCTGAACGGGTCTTCGCCCGAGCCGGGGATCGTGTTCGTGTGCCAGGCGGGAACGAGGCTGATGTAGCCCCAGTCGTACTCGACCGTTCCGCCGAAGTTGGGGTCTTTGACCGATTCGACGCCCTGCGCTTCAAGCCAATGGGCAAGCTCGACGATCGCCACGCACTCGGCGCCGGTCCGCTTCGCCACCGGCACCGCGTCGGCGACGTGATCGGCGTGGCCGTGGGAGAGAGCGATGTGGGTAGGGCTGACTTCCTCGCCGGTATGGACAGCGATCGGGTTGTTCGGTTTCAGGAACGGATCGACGAGGACGGTGGTCTCCCCCTCGCTCAGCTCGAAGCAGGACTGCCCGTGAAACTTGATCTCCATCAGCTTTCTCCTCCCGGTTCGCTGGATTGGGTTCTGTCGGTCGTGGCCAACTCTTCCTTCAGTGCCCAGCCGACGGCCACCCCAACCATCATTCCCATCCTCGCCTCCTCGGCGAGCAGGGCGCGGACGGCGGCGAGCCGCTCGTCGGGGTCGGGGACGGTCGCGGCCTTGAGGGCCTCGGCTTCGTGCGGCTCGCCGAACCAGCCGCCCTCCGCCAGCGCCGCCGCCAGGACCTTTTGCAGCTGCGGCGCCGCCTGCGCGACGACTCGCTCGGCCGCGGAGAAACGCTCCGGGTCGAGCAGCCGCTCGATCGCGGCTTCGAACTCGCTCTCATCAGGCACGGAGGAGAGCCTAACCGCGGCGCTTATTCGTCGTGGTGGATGACTGAAGCGGCGAGGCCGGCAAGAGCACCGATGGCACCGCCGGCGATACCGGCGTAGAAGTCGGCGGTGGGGGCGAACAGCGGCAGCGCGATCAGGACCACGGCCGCTACCGCGACGCCGATCACGTCGTAGTCCTCCCCGACCCGCCCGTGGACTTCGGCGCGCCGGATGGTGAACCAAGCTGCAAGAGCGCCCAGCGCCATCCCGTTGCCCCCGCCGATCACGTTGGGTTCGACCGAGACCGCGGCGGCGACGAGGATTCCGAGCGAGCCGCAGGCGAGCAGCAGCACCAAGGTGGGCAGAGTGCCAAGGCGGCGCTCGACGCCGGTAGAGAAGATCGCCAGGGCGATGGCGACGACAAAGAGGTAGCCGAGGTCGGCGTAGGCGAACGGTGCAGTCAGGTACCGCCACCAGTCCCCCGCGTAGGGAACGATGACGCCACCGTACGTCGCGATTGGGTGGCCGCCGGCCTTCTGGATCAGCAGCATCACGGCCGAGCCGAGGATCACTGCCAGGGTCGCGTAAGGGCGGTCGGTCGAAATCGCGAAGGGGGGCCGCCCCGGGCGCGGTATCCGGCGTCGGCGGCGGCGCGGGCGCTGCGCCTCGAGCGCGTCGCCGCGCCGCTCCAGCTTCGGTGCCCGCTTGCGCAACCGGGCGCCGCAATACGGGCACTCGGTGACGTAGGGACTGACCTCGGAGCCGCAGTTCTTGCAAATGACGCTGAGCTCAGTCTCGCTCATGTAATCGAGGATACCCGGGACCTAGAAAAGCGACTGCGGCTGCGGCCCAACCTCCCCCGGTGAGATACTGCTCAGACAACCATCTTCGAGGAGGAAATTGACGTGGAGCTGAAGAGTCTGACCGAGCAGAAATCGCTGCTGGAGGTCCTGCCGCCGGGCAAACGGGCCCGCCTGCACCGCCTGCTGTTCGAGTTCGGACCGGGCAACGGCACGCTGATGCTGCTGCCGATCGACCAGGGCATCGAGCACGGCCCGCGCGACTTCTTCCCCAACCCGGCCTCCAAGGACCCCGACTACCAGTTCCGCCTTGCCGCCGAGGCCGGCTACTCGGCGCTCGCCTGCCAGATCGGGATGGCCGAGAAGTACTACCCCGACTACGCCGGTCGGGTGCCGCTGATCCTCAAGGTAAACGGCAAGACCGACATCCCCTCCTCCTCGAAGGCGCTCTCGACCTGCAACGCAAGCGTCGAGGACGGCGTCCGCCTCGGCGCCGACGCGATCGGCTACACGCTCTACGTCGGCTCCCCGCGCCAGGACGAGGACCTCGCCCAGCTGCGCCACGTGCGCGAGGAATGCGATCGCTTCGGGATGCCACTGGTCGTCTGGTCCTACCCGCGCGGCGAAGCGGTCGAGGCCAAGGGCGGCCAGAACAGCTTCTACGCGATCGACTACGCCGCCCGGATGGCGATGGAGATGGGCGCCGACGTGGTCAAGCTCAACATGCCGAAGGTCGATCCGTCCAAGGACAAGGACGCCCCCGCCCCTTACAACGAGATGGAAGTCGACCAGACCGAGGCGATCCGCCAGTGCGTCGAGTCGGCCGGACGGGCGCTGGTCGTCCTCTCCGGCGGCTCCAAGACCGATGACGAGACGGTGCTGACTAACACCCGCGAGGTGATGCAGGCGGGCGGCTCTGGCGTCATCTTCGGCCGCAACGTCTGGCAGCGCGAGTGGAACGAGGCGCTGGCGATCATCGAGCAGATCAAAGAAACTCTTCTCTCCAACGTGCGCAGAACTCCTTAGCCGCAGGGGGAGACTTTCGGCCCATCCCCGCTTAGGTGGGGGTGGGCCTTTTTCGTGCCAGGAGCCAGGTCGGTAGCGCGGTGCTGCTGGTGCTGGTCACTGCCGTGCTGGTGCGGCCTTGGGAAGCGTGGGATGGCCTTGGGCAGGAGCAGCTGCCGCGTAGCACCTGGGCCTACGTGGTGCGGGCGGTCGATGGGGACACGATCGAAGTGCAGGTGGAAGGGCGCCGCGAGGACGTCCGCTACATCGGCGTCGACACCCCGGAGACGGTCAAGCCCGGGACGCCGGTGCAGTGCTTCGGGCCGCGGGCGCACCGCTTCAACGCCGCGCTCGTCACCCACCGGCGGGTGCGGCTGGAGTTCGACGCCGAGCGGCGCGACGTCTACGGCCGGCTGCTCGCCTACGTTCACCTCGGCCGCCGCTTCGTCAACGCCGAACTGGTCCGCCGCGGCCTCGCCCGCACCCTCACGATCCCTCCCGATGACAGCTTCGCGGGACGCTTCAAACGGCTTGAGATGACGGCTGCGCGGGCCGGACGCGGCCTCTGGCGCGCCTGCTGATTTGTGAGCGAACTGTGAGCCCTGCAAGGTGTTTTGCTACGGTGCCCGCTGGCCCCCGGGCCCATCCTTATGAGAATGCGACAGAGCATCTCCCAGTTCGAGACGGCATTCGAGCAGGAGACCTACCTCG
>JBQCCT010000214.1:0-8569 GCA_051961955.1 Solirubrobacterales bacterium | reverse complement strand
CCTCGGGGCGGTGGGCCGATGAAGTCGTGGTTCCTTTCGCACCGTATACGTGCAAAAGTAACCACGCGATGACGTTTGCGGTCACGAACGCGCTCTTGGGTGGGGAGCGGGTGGGGTTGCGCTGCGAGGACGGGGCGATTGCGGCTCTCGGGCCCGGCATGGTGGCGCAGGCGGGTGACGAGACGATCGACGCGGGCGGGGCGCACCTGGTGCCGCCGCTGGTCAACGGCCACACCCACGCGGCGATGACGCTCTTCCGCGGCTCCGGCGGCGACCTGCCGTTGATGCCATGGCTGGAAGAGAAGATCTGGCCGATCGAGGCGCGGCTCGAGGCCGAGGACGTCTACTGCGGCGCGCGGCTCGCCTGCGCGGAGATGATCCGCAGCGGCACCACCCGCTTCTGGGACATGTACTGGCAGCCGCAGGCGACGGCGCGGGCGGTGGAGGAGGCCGGGATGCGGGCGGCGATCGGGGCGCCGCTGATCGACCTCGACGGCGACCACGCGAAACTGCGTGAATCAGCGCTGCGCAGCCTGGAGGCGCTTGCCGAGTTCGGCCCCCTGATCTGCCCCACCCTCGCCCCGCACGCGATCTACACGGTCAGCGAAGAGTCGCTGCGCTGGATCGGGGAGCTCAGCGCCGAACGCGACCTCCCCGTCCAGATCCACCTCTCCGAGACCGAGAAAGAGGTACAGGACTGCATCGCTGAGCACGACTGCCGCCCCGCCGTCTACCTCGATCGCCTCGGCTGCCTCAGCGAGCGCACGATCCTCGCCCACGGCGTCTGGCTCGATCCCGACGAGCTGGCGCTGATCGCCGAGCGCGGTGCCACCGTCGTCAGCAACCCGGCGGCGAACATGAAGCTCGCGGTCGGCGGCGTCTTCCCCTACCCGGCGGCGCGCGCCGCCGGCGTCCGCGTCGGCCTCGGCACCGACGGCGCCGGCTCCAACGACTCGCTCGACCTGCTCGCCGATCTCAAGCTCTTCGCCCTCGCCCAGAAGCACGCCGCCGGCGACCCGACCGCGATCGACGCCGCCGAGGCCTGGGCCGTCGCCACCGGCGCCCGGGCGCCGCTGCTCGGCGCCACGCCGCTCGCGGTCGGTGCCCCCGCTGACTTCCTTCTCGTCCGCGCCGACGCACCAGAGCTCGGCATCGGCGAGTTCACAACCGACCTCGTCTACGCCGCCAGCGGCGCCGTCGTCGACACCACCGTCGTCGCCGGCCGCGTCCTCATGCGCAACGGCGAGATCTCCGGCCTCAGCGAGATCGTCGCCCAAGCCGCCGAACGCGCCCACCGCCTCGGTCTCTAATACCCCCTAGGGGTATCTGCTACAGTCGTTTCATGGTCGGATACCAGGAGGACAAAGAGAAACTGTTGAAGCGGCTGGCGCGGGTCGAGGGGCAGGTGCGCGGGGTCGCGAAGATGGTCGAGGAGGAGCGCTACTGCATCGACGTGCTGACGCAGATCGGGGCGATCCAGGCGGCGCTCGACAAGGTCGCGCTGGGGTTGCTCGACGAGCACACCCGCCACTGCGTGGTCGAAGCCGAGGGAGATGAGCGGGTAGAGAAGGTTGATGAGCTGATGGCCGCCCTAGGGAGGTTCGTGGGCCGATGAGCGACGTGCTCGCAAAGTTCTGGGAAGGCTTGGAAATGTCCTTCCTCATGGCCTACGAGGTCTGGTGGGCGCTGGTGCTGGGGTTCGCGATCTCCGCGATCGTCCAGGCCTGGGTGCCGCGGCGGCGGATCGAAGGGGCGCTCTCGGGCGAGGGCTTCGCCCCGGTCGCCAAGGCGACGGGCCTCGGCGCCGCCTCCTCCTCCTGCTCGTACGCGGCGATCGCGATCGCCAGGTCGCTCTTCGCCAAGGGCGCCTCGGCGGTCACCGCGCTCTCCTTCCAGTTCGCCTCGACCAACCTGGTCTGGGAGCTCGGGCTCGTGCTCTGGGTGCTGATGGGCTGGCAGTTCACCCTCGCCGAGTTCGTCGGCGGCATCGTCCTGATCGCGCTGATGGCCGTCTTCCTGCGCGCCTTCGTCTCCCCCCGGCTGGAGGAGCGGGCCCGGCGCCACGCCCAGCAGGCGCGGGCCGGCCACCAGCACGGCGACGAGGAAGAGAACCGGGCGCTCCCCTGGCGCGAGCGCCTGACCACCCGCGATGCCTGGGCCCACGTCGGTGGCAACTTCCGCGGCGACTGGCAGATGCTCTGGAAGGAGATCTCACTCGGCTTCCTGCTCGCCGGCTTCATCGGCCTGCTCGGCAACGACTTCTTCAACTTCCTCTTTGTCACCGACGCGCCGCCGCTCGTGCAGACGATCGAGAACGTCCTCGTCGGGCCGATCATCGCCGTCCTCAGCTTCGTCTGCTCGGTCGGCAACGTGCCACTGGCAGCGGTGCTGTGGTCAGGCGGGATCGGCTTCGGCGGCGTCGTCGCCTTCCTCTTCGCCGACCTGATCGTGATCCCGATCGTGCTCGCCTACCGCAAGTACTACGGCACCTCGTTCGCGCTGCGGATCACCGCCCTGATGTTCGTCACGATCGTCGCCGCCGCGCTTGTCGTCGACGGCCTCTTCGGCGTCCTCGGCCTGATCCCCACCGGCCCCCGCCCCACCCGCGAGGACGTCTTCGGCTCGATCGAGCTCGACTACAAGCTTGTGCTGAACATCTTCGGGCTGGCGATCTTCGTCGCCCTCTTCTGGGTCAGCCGCGGACGCAGCAGCATGGATCACTGCGCGCACCACGGCGAGGGCCACGATCACGGCGAGCAGCAGATGAGTGAGCGGAAGGCTGCCGGGGTATAGGGTCGGCCCGATGCCGCCCGGAGCGCCCGGCAGTCAAACCCAGTCCGATTCAGAAGCCTCCTCCCTTCGCTACGAGGAGGCGACCAAGCGCTACCCCGGCGCCGCCGCGCCGGCAGTCGACCGGCTGAGCCTGGAGGTCCCGGCCGGCGAGATCTGCGTCCTCGTCGGCCCCTCCGGATGCGGCAAGACGACCGCGATGCGGATGGTCAACCGCACCGTCGAGATCACCTCCGGCGACGTGCTGATCGGCGGCCGCTCGGTGCGGGAGCGGGAGCCGGCGCAGCTGCGGCGGGAGATCGGCTACGTGATCCAGCAGATCGGCCTCTTCCCGCACCGCACGATCAGCGAGAACATCGGCGCCGTCCCGCAGCTGCTGGGCTGGAAGAAGGACCGGGTGGGGGCACGGGCGGCCGAGCTGCTGGAGCTGATCGGTCTCGATCCCGAGCTCGGCGACCGCTACCCCGCCCAGCTCTCCGGCGGCCAGCAGCAGCGCGTCGGCGTCGCCCGGGCGCTGGCGGCGGACCCGCTGGTGATGCTGATGGACGAGCCCTTCGGCGCGATCGACCCGATCAACCGCGAGCGCCTGCAGAACGAGTTCCTGCGCCTGCAGGCGGAGATCCGCAAGACCGTCCTCTTCGTCACCCACGACATCGACGAGGCGATCAAGATGGGCGACCGGATCGCGGTGATGCGCGAGGGCGGCCGGGTCGAGCAGTACGCGACCCCGGCCGAGCTGCTGATGTCGCCGGCCAACGAGTTCGTCGAGGACTTCGTCGGCGCCGACCGGGCGCTGAAGCGGCTGGCGCTGATGCGGGTCGCCGACATCCACCTCTGGGAGGCGCCGCTGGCGCACGTCGGCCAGGCGACGGCGGAGGTGCGGGCGAAGCTGGCGGCGCCCGACGTCGAAGTCCCCTACCCCCTGCTGGTCGACGGCGAGCGGCGTCCGCTGGGCTGGCTGAGCGAGCGCGACCTGGCCCAGGACGTGGTCCCGCGGCAGCCCGACGTGCCGCTCGGCCCGGTGCTGGAGCGCGACGACGTGATGCGCGACGCCCTCGCCGACCTGCTGCAGGGGGAGTCGCAGTACGCGCCGGTAGTCGACCACCGGGGCCGGATCGCCGGCGTGCTCTCGGTCGAGATCATCTCCGAGTTCCTCAAATCGCCGGAGGCGAAGAGCGACGAGCACCCTGCGGTGGAGCGGCCGCATGAGTAACCCGGCGCTGCTCGCCACCGCCGCCCACGTCGGCGAAGGGTTCTTCCGCGAACGGAACCTTGAGAACCTTCCCTGCCAGGCCAAGGCAAGCGAGCTCTTCTGCTGGCACTGGGCGACGCAGAACATCGGCCGCTACGGGACGCCGACGCTGCAGCACCTGGAAATCGTCGTCCTCTCGGTCCTGATCGGCTTCGTCGTCGCCTTTGCCCTGGCGCTGTTCGCCCACCGCAGCCGCTGGCTGCAGCCACCGCTCCTCGCCGCCACCGGCGTGCTCTACACGATCCCCAGCATCGCCTTCTTCTTCCTGCTGCTGCCGGTCACCGGCTTCGGCAGGGACACGGCGATCATCGTCCTCGCTGCCTACACGCTGCAGATCATCTACCGCAACACGCTGCTCGGCCTGGCCAACGTCCCCGCCTCGGTCAAAGACGCCGCCCGCGGGATGGGCTTCACGCAGCGCCAGATCCTCTGGCGGGTGGAGCTGCCCCTGGCGATCCCCGAGATCATCGCCGGGCTGCGGGTCGCCGTCGTCAGCACGATCGCGATCGCCACGCTCGCCGTCCTGATCAGCGCGGGCGGTCTGGGGACCGAGATGTACGGCTCGAACCTCAACTTCCCGACCGCGATCATCATCGCCGGCGCGATCGTCATCCTGATGGCGCTCGCCTTCGACCTGGTGCTGCTGACCGTGCAGAGACTGACGACTCCCTGGCGAAGGGTCAGGCCGAGATGAGCGTCCTCCCCTTTGCCTCCTTCGGCGGCGCGATCGAATTCATCTTCACCCCGCAGGAATCGAACGTCACCGGCGGCAAGAAGGTCGGCGGCTTTGACAAGTCGGCGGAACTGGTGATCGGGCACCTGGAGGTCACCATCGTGGCCCTCGCGCTCGCCTTGGTCATCGCCCTGCCGGTCGGCCTCTACCTCGGCCATCGCGGCAGGGGCGAACTCCTCGCCGTGGGCATCGGCAACGCGGGGCGGGCGATCCCGGAGCTGGCGGTCATCGCACTGGTGGCCACGCTGATCGGCGTCGGGATGAGGAACGTCGCGCCCGCCCTGGCGCTGCTCGGAATCGCCCCGATCATCGTCAACGCCTACGTCGGCGTCCGGCAGGTCGACCCCGCCGCGGTCGACGCCGCCCGCGGGATGGGGATGAGCGAGCTGAGCATCATCCGCAAGGTCGAGCTGCCGCTGGCGGTACCGACCGTGATGGGCGGGGTGCGGGGGGCGGCGATCGTGATCATCGCCACCGCCACGATCGCCCCCCTGGCCGGGGTGGAAACGCTCGGCGACTTCATCATCAATCGCAATGTCTACGGCGAAAACGGCCTGCTCGCCGGCGCGATCCTTGTCGCCCTGCTGGCGCTCGGGCTCGAGGGCCTGCTGGCACTCCTGCAGCGTTTCCTTACTTCCGACGGACTCAAGCTGAAGACTGTCTGACCTTGACCTGATCTTGTCCAACCCACCCCAAGGAGGAACCAGTGAGGATCGACCAGACGAGAGTGCGGGTGCTGCTCGCGGCGCTGGCCGCGCTCGCGCTGACGCTCGGCATCGCCGCCTGCGGCAGTGGCGGCAGCACCACCAGCGAAGGCGGTGAAGAAGGCGGCACGGGGACGGCGATTCAGTCGAACCCCGAAAACGGCAACGTCAGCCTGACGATCGGCTCAAAGAACTTCCCCGAACAGGAAATCCTCGGGGAAATTTACGCCCAGGCCCTAACCGCGGCCGGCTACAAGGTGAAGAGCGCGCTCAACCTGGGCTCCGAAACCGTGGCCTTGAAGGCGGTGAAGACGGGGCAGATCTCCGGCTACCCGGAGTACGCCAGCACGGCCCTCACCTCGTTCTTCGGCCTCGAACCCGAAGAAGTCCCCTCCGACGCGACCGAAGCGTGGGAAAAAGCCAACGAAGAATTCGAAAAGGAAGGGCTCACGGCTTTCGAGCCGACGCCGTTCGCCAGCGCCAACGCGGTCGGGACGCTGAAAACGACGGCTGAAAAATACGGCCTCGAAAACGTCTCCGACCTCGAAGGGGTCTCGGAAAAACTGAGCCTCTACGGCTCCCCCGAGTGCCGCCAGCGGATCGACTGCCTGGCCGGGCTGGAAAAACTGTACGGGCTGAAGTTCAAGTCGTTCACGCCCGTCGACATCGGCCTCCGCTACACGGTGCTGGAAAAGGGTCAGGCTGATCTCTCGATCCTCTTCACCACCGATCCGCAGCTCTCGGCCGAGAAGGGCAAGTTCGTCATCCTCGAAGACGACAAGCACGTCTTCCCGGCCGGCAACGTGATCTTCGTGACGACGCAGAAGATCGCCGAAGAAGCCGGACCCGACTACGAAAAGACGATCCTGCAGGCGCAGGAAGGCCTCACCTTGAAAGTGATGCAGGAGCTCGACGCTCGAGTCGAACTCGAAAAAGAAACGCCCAAGGCAGCGGCCAAGGCGTACCTCGAATCGACCGGGTACATCAAGTAGGCGCTGCGTGTTCCGGGGGAGGGCTTCAATGCAACTCCCCCGGAACCGTGCGGCTTAGCTCTCGTCTTGGCCGATGTTGATCGCGAACAGGCTGCACTGCCCGGCGGCATCGGTGAATCCGGTAGCCAAATAGGAGGGCGAACCCTGGTGAATCCCGACGAACGGGGCGGGGGGCGCAACCGTATTGCTGATCGTGATCAGCCCTTCGCCGTTTTCAGTGAACATGAATTCGTTCCCTGCGGGTAACACCATGAGCGCGTTTTCCAGGCCCTGGTCCTGGGCAACACCCAAGGAATATCGTGGGTCTCTCGACCACGCCATTGACACCTTCGCCTGGTTTTTGCCGTCGAAAACGTAGGTCACCGCATAAAAGTTTTCTCTGCCTTCCTGGCCTGGAACTAAAACCCTCTGTTTGTTGACGTCAATCCATTGGTCGGTGTTCGCGAACTGAAACCCGAGACACGAACCCTTCGTGATCTTCGAAAGAACCCCGGACTGCCCCTCGCTTGCCATCTTTCGCCTCCTTGATCGGACCAGGAACTCAGTTCTTACATTAGTAGAACTCGATTAATGGGACCTATATGCTGCGGGTGCGAAATCGAGCAAAGCCTAGGTGGGCGGCCCAGGCGGCGGTCAGGCCGGAGAGGCCGGCGAGGAGGAGGGCGATGCGGGGGTCGTAGGTTTGGGCCAGCCAGCCGGCGAGGGGGCCGCCGATCGGGGTCGAGCCGAGGAAGACGACCGAGTAGAGGGCCATCACCCGGCCGCGCATCTCGGGGGAGACGGCGAGCTGGAGGGTCGAGTTGATCGTCGCCGCGAAGGTGACCGCGGCGGCGCCGAGCAGGGCCAGCATCGGCACCTCGAAGGCGAGGCTGGGCATAGCCGCCGCGAGCAGGGCGGAGACGCCGAAGGCGAGGGCGCCGCCGGCGATCAGGCGCGGGCCGGTGCGGCCGCGGTGGCCGTTGACGAGGGCGCCGGTGATCGAGCCGACCGCCATCGCCGAGACCAGGGTCGCGTAGGTCATCGCCCCGGCGTCGAAGCTGAACCTGGCCAGCAGCGGCAGCACCACCTGGAAGTTGAAGCCGAGCGTGCCGACCAGGGCCATCAGCGCCAGCGGCACCAGCAGCTCCGGGGTGCCGAGGACGTAGCGCAGGCCGGCCCGGATCGCGCCCGGCTCGTGTCTGGCGGGCGGCGCCGCGTGCAGCCGCTCGGGGTCCATCCCCCAGAGGGCGAGGATCATCGCCGCGAAGGTGAGCGCGTTGAGCGCGAAGCAGGGGACGACGCCGACGGTGGCGATCAGGATGCCGGCCAGGGCCGGGCCGACGATCCGCGCCGCCTGGACGATGACGCTGTTGAGGCTTACCGCGTTGACCACCCGGTCGGCGCCAACCATCTCGATCACGAAGCTCTGCCGGGTCGGGTTGTCGATCGCGTTCAGCGTGCCGAAGGCGAAGACGGCGAGGTAGACCATCCAGGCCGCGACCACGCCGGTGGCGGTGACGGCGAAGAGGCCGAGAGCGGGGATCGCCATCAGCGCCTGCGTCGTGATCAGCAGCCGCCGCTTCGGGATGCGGTCGGCGAGCAGGCCTCCCCAGGCGCCGATCAGCAGCATCGGCAGGAACTGCAGGGCGGTGGTGAGGCCGACGGCGACGCCGCTGCCGGTGAGGCTGAGCACGACCCAGACCGCGGCCACCGTCTGCATCCAGGTGCCGGAGAGGGAGATCAGCTGGCCGCTGAAGTAGCGGCGGTAGTTGGGGACCTCCAGCGAGTTGAACGAGTGGCGGATGGCGGCCGTCAAGACGGCTCGCCCTCCCGCATCCGCTCGAGGATCTCGGCCGCCCGCTCCAGCGTCTGGACTTCCTCGTCAGTGAGGGCGCGCATGCGCCGCGCCAGGTAGGCGTTCTTGCGCCCGCGCAGGCGCCGCAGCCGTTCGCGGCCGGCGGCGTTGACGCTGACCAGGGCGCTGCGGCGGTCGGCGGGGTCGGGAGCGCGGTCGATCAGCCCCTCTCGTTCCAGGCAGGCGAGGGTGCGCGTGATCGTCGGCCGCTTGACCCGCTCGATCGCGGCGATCTCGCTCGGGGTCATCGGCCCGTGGCGCTCG
>JBQCCT010000213.1:0-2916 GCA_051961955.1 Solirubrobacterales bacterium | reverse complement strand
CCCCGGTGCGGCGCAAAACCGGGGCGGGTTTTTTTGGGCGGGTTGGGTCCCCCCCACTCCGGTCAACCCCCCCAACTATGGCGCGCCCCCCACCCCGGCCCCCCACTAGGCTGCGCCGTCATGTCGAAGCCGATCATCTTCTCCGGCATCCAGCCGACCGGCCGCAAGCACCTGGGCAACTACATCGGCGCGATCCGCCAGTACGTCGAGGGGCAGGAGCGGGGCGAGCCGGCGATCTTCTGCATCGTCGACCTGCACGCGATCTCGGTCCCCTACGACCCGGCCGAGCTGCGCGAGCGCGTCTACGACACCGCCGCGATCCTCCTCGCCGCCGGCCTCGACCCCGAGCGCTGCATCCTCTTCCGCCAGTCCGACGTGCACGAGCACACCGAGCTGACCTGGCTGCTCTCGGCCGTCACCGCCCACGGCGACCTCAACCGCATGCACCAGTTCAAGGAAAAGGTCGGCAAGGACCGCGAACTGGCCTCGGCGGCGCTCTTCTACTACCCGGTGCTGATGGCCGCCGACGTGCTCGCCTACCGGGCGACCGAGGTGCCGGTCGGCGACGACCAGCGCCAGCACGTCGAGCTGATGCGGGAGATCGCCCGCCGCTTCAACGCTCGTTTCGGCGAGACGCTGGTGGTGCCGGAGCTGGTGATCCCCGAGGTCGGCGCCCGGATCATGGACCTGCAGGAGCCGGAGCGGAAGATGTCGACGACCGGCGGCACCGAGCAGGGCACGGTCCTCGTCCTCGACGAGGCCGACGCGATCCGCAAGAAGTTCGGCTCCGCGGTGACCGACTCCGGCCGCGAGGTCGTCCGCGCGCCGGAGAAGCCCGGGATCGCGAACCTGATCGACATCCTCGCCGTCGCCCGCGGCGTCGACCAAGCGACGATCGAAAGGGAGTTCGAGGCCTCCGGCTACGGCGACTTCAAGAAGGCGGTGGCCGAGGCGGTGGTCGAGTACCTGGCGCCGGTGCGCGAGCGCTACGAGAAGCTGCGGCCCGACGAAGCCGAGCTGGACCGCATCCTCGCGCTCGGCGCCGAGAAGGCGCGGGCGATTGCCGCCCCGGTCGTCGCCGAGGTGCGCGAGCGCATGGGCTTCGGCTCGGCTTAGAGCCTGTCTCATGATCCGCGTGGGTGTCTGACGAGGTTCTAAGAGCCCAAATAGCCGGGAAAGCGGCCGCGGCCGTCCCTCGCCCTCTTTAGTCTGGTCCCGTGGCCGTCGCCGACCTCGACCTCGATCTCGATCTGGACGTCTTCGCCGGGCCCTTCGACCTGCTGATGGCGGTCGTCCTCCGTGAGGAGGTCAGCCTGCTCGACCTGCAGCTGGGCGAGGTCGTCGTCGCCTACGTCGAGCACCTCGAGCAGGAAGGGGAGATCGAGCTGGAGGTGGCGACCGAGTTCCTCGTCCTGATTGCCGCCCTGCTGGAGCTGAAGTCGCGGCTGATGCTCCCCGGCCCGGAGGACGAGCTGGAGGAGATGAAGCCGGAGGAGGCGGTCGAGGAGCTGCTGGCGCGGATGCTCGAGTACCGGCGCTACCGCGACGCCTCGGCCGAGCTGGTGCGGCGCTTCGAGGCCGAGCGCGGCTACCTCTACCGCTCGGCGCCGCTGCCGCCGGAGCTGCGCCGCGTCGCGGTCGAGGCGGCCGTCGCCGTCTACGACCCGGAGCAGCTCGGCGCCGCCCTCGGCGACCTGCTGACCGAGCCGCCGGAAGTCGACATCAGCCACATCCGCCCGACCGTCTCGCTGGAGCGCCGCCTTCGGGCGGTCCGCGACGCGCTGCTGCGCCGCACCAGTTTCGACTTCGAGGAGGAGTTCGGCGCGGAGGACCGGCTGACCCAGGCGGTGACGATCTTCGCGATGCTCGAGCTCTACCGCAAGGGCGAGGCGACCTGGGAGCAGGACAGGTGCTTCGGGCCGATCCGGGTGGTGCGGGTCGCCCCAGGAGGGATAGGCAAGGGCGCATGAGCGACCTCTCCCGCACCGTCGAGGCACTGCTCTTCCTCTCGCCGCAGCCGGTCTCCGTCAAGGAGCTGACCGAGGCGACGCAGGCTGCCGAGGGACAAGTCGAAGAGGCGATCGGGCTGCTGCGCGAGGACCTCGCCGAGGGCAAGCGTGGCGTCGTCTTGCGCGAGGTCGCCGGTGGCTTCACGCTGGCCAGCGATCCGGCCAGCGAGGACGCGGCGCGACGGCTGCTGTCAAAGCCGCGGACGCCGCCGCTGACCCAGGCGCAGGCCGAGACGCTGGCGATCGTCGCCTACCTACAGCCGGTCTCGCGACCGGAGATCGCCCGCATCCGCGGCGTCAGCTCCGAGTCGGCGGTGACCAGTCTGGCCGAGCGCGGCCTGATCGAGGAGAGCGGCCGCTCGCGATTCGGCGCCGCGATCTTCAAAACGTCGGAGCTGTTCGAACGCCTCTTCGGCCTCACCGGACTGGACCAGCTGCCCGACCCAGCGCAGTTCGATCCGACCCCCGAGGACGAGCGCGAGCTGCGGGAACGCCTCCTCAAGGCCGGGGAACAACGCGCAGAGTGACTAGCGGGGGAAGTCTGGGGAGGTCCCGTCGGACAAACTGCGGGGAGGGTCCGCCGGGACCTCCCCAGACTCCCTTCTCGTGAGGCTGGCTAAGTTCCTCGCCCATGGGGGCGTTGCCTCCAGACGAAAAGCTGAGGAGATCATCGTTAAGGGATTGGTCACTGTGGACGGTGCGGTGGTCACCGATCCCGCTCGCAACGTCGAGGAGGGGGACGACGTGCGGGTGAACGGGGAGCCGGTGGGGGCGGAGGCGCGGGAGGCCTGGGTGGTGAACAAGCCGGCCGGCGTGGTCTCGACTGCGCGGGAGCCGGGCAGCCGGCCGGCGGTCGTCGAGCTGGTCGAGACGAAGGCGCGCCTCTACCCGGTCGGACGCCTCGACG
>JBQCCT010000212.1:0-3451 GCA_051961955.1 Solirubrobacterales bacterium | reverse complement strand
CGAGGTCACCGACGTCTTCGAGCACGAGCGCGACTTCGCCGTGATCGCCCAGCGGATCTCCAGCGAGGGCGGCGTCGCCGACGTCTCCGGCTACACCGACTACGGCCGCGTCTGGCTCGAGTTCCTGACCGAGATCTCCGACGACCTCGATCCGCGCTCGACTGTGATCGTGCTCGGTGACGCCCGCACCAACGGCCGCGAGCCCCACGCCGAGGTCTTCGCCCAGGTCGCCGAGCGCGCCGGCCGCCTCTTCTGGCTCAACCCCGAGCCGAAGCTCTACTGGAACTACGGCGACTCGGTGATGGCCGCCTACGAGCGCTACTGCGACGGCGCCTTCGAGTGCTGGACGACCAAGCACCTGGAGAACTTCGTCAACGTGGTGGCGGGCGCCGCACCGGCGGCCGAATGAGGGCGCTCTTCCTCCGCCACGGCGAGTCGGTCCACAACGCCGCCCGCAGCGGCGAGCCGGCGCCTGGATCGGACAGCGACAGACTGACCGAGAAGGGGATCGAGCAGGCGCACGCCGCCGGCGCCGCTCTGCGCGAGCACGGAGTGACGCGGCTGCAGAGCAGCCCGCTGCGACGGGCCCGCGAAACGGCGCAGGCGGTCGGCCAGGCGCTGGGATTGGAATCGGAGGAGATCGATTACACCGGCGAGCTCACTTCCGGCGAAACCTTCAAGCAGGCCGTTGCTCGGGTGCGGCGGCTGAAGGCGGAGCTGGAGTCCGGCGCGGAGGGAGAGCTGCCGCTGCTGGTCACGCACGGCGTCTTCACTCGCTTTTTCCTCCTCGACTCTGTGTTGGGAGATGGTTTCGAGGCACCGATGGCGGCGGGGCTCTGGAACCTCGGCTCGCACAACTGCGGCCTCTCGGTCTTCACCCACGGCGAGAGCCTGGACCCGCTGGGTCAAATCATTCCCGGCTGGACCTGCCTCACCTGGATGGAGCGGCCGTGGAATCGGCCTTGACGATCCGCACCGGGTCGTCGGGGGACACCTGCCACTGCTCGTTGACGATCGCCCCCTCGGGCGGCATCACCGGGCCATCGAGGAGCGGGTCGTCGGTCTCGTGCATCCAGGCGTCGAGCCGCTCCCGCAGCTCCGCCACTACGTCGGCGCGAGCTGGATTGGCGGCGACGTTGTTGCCCTCCTGCGGGTCGAGCACCAGGTCGTAGAGCTGCTCCTCGGCTACTTCCTGTTCACCCCATCCCGCTTTGACCAGGAGATCCTTGGTCTCGCTGTCGTCGCAGTTAGCGAGCACTGGATGCGGGTATTCGTCAAACCTCCTTATGTACTTCCAACGATCGGTGCGGATCGCCCGGTGGGGCTGGTAGGCAGCGTGGTAGGTGGTCTCGGTGAAAATCGCGTCGTGGAGGCTCTCGACCTCCCCCCGGACCAGCGGCATCAGCGAGTCGCCCTGCAGCCAGTCGGGGTGCGGGGCGCCGGCGAGGTCGCAGAGGGTCGGGAAGACGTCGAGGTGGCTGACCGGGGCGTCGATCACCTTGCCACCGGTGAAGCCGGGGCCGCGAACGATCATCATCACCCCGGTGCCGCGGTCGAAGAGGGTCGCCTTGGAGCCGGGGAAGGCGATGCCGTGGTCGGTGGTGCAGATGACCAGGGTGTTGTCAACCAGACCGTAGTCGTGAAGCGCGTGGAGGACGGCGCCGATCCCCTGGTCGAGCGAGCGGGCGCTGGCCTTGAACGCGGCCATGTCGCGGCGGGTCGCCAGCGTGTCGGGCAGGTTGGCGGGCGGCAGCGAGTAGAGGGTGTCACGGACCGAGGTCGGGGCCGAGAATTCGCGGTGGGTCTCGAAGAAGCCGACCGACATGAACCACGGCTCTGCCGGCGTCTCGCGCAGCGCCTTGATCGTCAGCGGCGCGATGAAGTGGGCGTGGTTCTGGTCGACCGGGACGACTTCGTCGTAGCCGATCACCGCCGGGTCGAGCGAGATGTGCTGCTCGCCGATCAGGATCGAGCGGTAGCCGGCCCCGCGCAGGGTGTGGACCCAGTGCTGGCCGTAGTCGTTCAGCTTCCAGCCGCGGTGGGCGAGGCCGAGCATGCCGTTGTTGTGGCAGTAGAGGCCGGTGAGGAGACTGGCACGGCTGCCGGAGCAGGTCGGCGCGGCGCAGAAGGCCTCGCGGAACAGCACCCCCTGGTCGGCCAGCATCTGGATGTTCGGCGTCGGCACCTGGTAGCCGTAGGGCTGGACGTAGCGGCCGGTGTCGTGGGAGTGGATGTAGAGGATGTTGGGCTGCAACATGCTCCGTTCAAAGACTAGGAGATAGATGGCGCCGGGTCGCTCATACCTCGTCTGCGCCACGCCCCGCAGCGGCAGCACGCTCGTCTGCCACGCGCTGGAGGAAACCGGCGTCGCCGGCCGGCCCGAGGAGTACTTCGAGGCGCTGCGCCACAGCGGCCGCCCGCGGCGGCCGGAGGAATACTTCCTCGGCGTCGA
The DNA here is from genome assembly GCA_051961955.1 of Solirubrobacterales bacterium. Lineage (GTDB taxonomy): Bacteria > Actinomycetota > Thermoleophilia > Solirubrobacterales > 70-9 > VAYN01. The sequence goes on along the minus strand of JBQCCT010000212.1, from coordinate 999 downwards.
GGACCAGTCGATCCACGCCCACCTCGGCGAGCGCAGCGCCGGCAGCGACCCCCCGCCCCGCTCGCCGCTCTGGAGCCGCGCCGCCTACGACCGCTACCTGCAGTGGGTGTTCGAGACCGGGACCACGGAGAACGGCGTCTTCGGGGCGAAGCTGATGTGGAACTACTTCGGCGAGTTCGTCAGCCTCCTGCGCAACATTCCAGCCTACCGCGACGTGCCGCTGGTCGAGCTCCTCCCCACCGTCTTTCCCGACCTCACCTTCGTCCGCGTCGTGCGGGCCAACAAGGTGCGTCAAGCGGTCTCGCTCTGGAAGGCCGTCCAGACCGCGACCTGGCGCGAAGACCACGCCGGCGCCGAGGCCGGCTCGGTCGAGGGCAACGGCGCCGCCTACCAGACCTTCATCGAGGAGCACCGCCCCCAGCTCCGCTTCCACTACCGGGCAATCGACCACCTCCTCAACCAGCTCCTCGAAGAAGAGGCCGCCTGGGACGCCTTCTTCGAACACTCCAACATCGAGCCAATCCTCGTCCTCTACGAGAACTTCGCCGCCGACTACGAGCCCAGCACCCTCCACCTCCTCGAACGCCTAAACCTCTCCCCACCTGACGGCTTTCAATTCGAGCCGAGGATGAAGCGTCAATCCGACCGCATCAACGACGACTGGACCAAGCGCTACTGCCAGTTGCGCCTGGGCCGAGACTTCGATTTGGACCCGGTGCCAGTGGAGGAGAAGGCAGGGTAGTTGTGCCTATTACTTAAGTTTATTATTCTAATTGAGGTCGAGACGCGGAAGGCGCGATACGGCTTCAGATATGACCGACCAGCAGGCATCCAAGCACCACACCCTGCACATTGCGTTGCTTGCGCTGCTCGCCTTGTGCGCTCTTGGGGCTGTCCCCTCCGCGGCATTTGCCGCGCCTCCGGCGGCGACCACCAAAGCGGCAATCGCGGTGAGCTACGAACAGGCAACACTGAAAGGCGCCGTCAACCCCGAAGGCT
>JBQCCT010000211.1:0-5200 GCA_051961955.1 Solirubrobacterales bacterium | reverse complement strand
TGTGCTCGCGGTCTGCGAGCAGGAGCGGCCGGAGGGCGTGATCGTCCAGTTCGGCGGCCAGACGCCGCTGAAGCTGGCCCGCACCCTGGAAGAGGCGGGGGTGCGGCTGCTCGGCACCCCAGTTCACGCGATTCACCTCGCGGAAGACCGCGGGCGTTTCGGCGCCCTGCTGCGCCGGCTCGGGGTCAAACACCCGCCCTACGGCACCGCGCTCTCGGCCGAAGAGGCGGAGGTGATCGCCGCCGAGGTCGGCTTCCCGCTGCTGGTCCGGCCCTCCTACGTGCTCGGCGGCCGGGCGATGGAGATCTGTTACTCGACCGACGATCTGAAGGCCTACCTGGAGGCCAACGTCAAGGCCGACCAGGAGCACCCGCTGCTCCTCGACCGCTTCCTCGAGGACGCGATCGAGGTCGACGTCGACGCGCTCGGCGACGGCGAAGAGGTGTACGTCGCCGGGATCATGCAGCACGTCGAGGAGGCCGGCGTCCATTCCGGCGATTCCGCCTGCGTGATCCCGCCGCTCAGCCTCGGCGAAAACATGCTCGACCAGATCCGCGCCACCACCGAGCGCATCGCTCTCGAGCTCGGCGTCATCGGCCTGATCAACATCCAGTACGCGGTTGCCGGCGGCGAGCTCTACGTGATCGAGGCCAACCCGCGCGCCTCGCGCACCGTCCCCTTCGTCTCCAAGGCGATCGGGATGCCGCTGGCGAAGCTGGCCTGCCGGCTGATGCTGGGGGAGAAGCTGGCCGATCAGGAGCTGCCCGAGGGCCCGCTCGACCACGTCAGCGTCAAGGAGGCGGTACTGCCTTTCGCCCGCTTCGCCGGCGCTGACTCTGTGCTGGGCCCGGAGATGAAGAGCACCGGCGAGGTGATGGGGATCGCCAAGGACTTCCCGACCGCGTTTGGCAAGGCCCAGGCTGCGGCCGGCGTGCGCCTGCCGACCGAGGGCTCGGTCTTCATCACCGTCACCGACACCGACAAGCCGGCGGCGACGCAGCTGGCGACCCGCTTCCACGATCTCGGCTTCGAGGTGATCGCTACCGGCGGCACTGCCCAGGCGATCGAGCGGATGGGGGTGCCGGTGACGCGGATCAACAAGCTGCACGAAGGCTCGCCCCACGTGCTCGACCTGATTCGCAAGCGCAAATGCGACCTCGTGATCAACACCCCGACCGGCTCCGGCGCCCGCACCGACGGCTACGAGATCCGCACCGCCGCCGTCCGCCACGGCATCCCCTGCGTGACGACGATGACCGGCGCCACCGCCGCCGCCCGCGCGATCGCCGCCGCCAAGCAGGGCGACGCCGACGTGCGCTCGCTGCAGGAGATCCACGGCGACACGGTGCGGGCCGCGCAGCCACGATGACCGCGCCGTTCGGGCGCCGCCTCTGCGAGGTCGCCGAGAACAAGGTCTCGGGCGGCTACCGCGCCTTCTCCTTGGTCGACCGGGAAGGCCCGGCGCCGCAGCCGGGCCAGTTCTACATGCTCGCCGGCGAGCACGGCTGGGGGGAGGGGGGAGGCAGGCCCTTCCTGCCGCGGGCGATCTCGGTCGCCGAGACGGCGCCGGCGAAGGAAGGCGTCCGCCTTGACTTCCTGGTCGAGGGCGTCGGTCCCGGCACCGACCGGCTCTGCGAGCTGGAGCCAGGCGAGCAAGTCTGGGTCACCGGCCCGCTCGGCAACTCGTTCAAGACGCCGAAGGAAGTCAACAGCGACGCCGCCGGCGCGATCCTCGTCGGCGGCGGCATCGGCATTGCCCCGCTGGCGATCTGGCGCCGCCACCTGGTCGAAAAGGGAATCCCCCTCCGCGTCCTGCTTGGCTTCCGCAACCAGGAGCACTCGGGCGGGCTGGAGGAGCTTTTCTGCTCCGGCGACTCCCTCTGCCCGGACGTCCGCCTCGCCAGCGAGGACGGTCACGCCGGCCACCAGGGTTACGTCACCGACCTCCTGGCGGCCATGTTGGCCGGTGACGACGCCACCTCCGCCGTCGTCTACTCGTGCGGCCCGCCGGCAATGCTGGAGGCCGTCGCACAGCTATGCAAGGAGCACGGAGTCGCGTACCAGCTAGCTGAGGAGTCCCCCATGGCCTGCGGATTCGGGGCCTGCTTTGGCTGCGCGGTACCGAAACCGGGCGGTGGCTATCTGCGCCTGTGCATTGACGGTCCTGTGCTGGGTTCCCTGCCGGCGGGTGGCGCGGATGTGGGGGACCACCCCGAAAGGGGTGGTGGCGCCAAGTCGGCGGCAGGACCCGCCAGCCCGGAAACCATCGAGTTCTGCGGCATCGAACTGGCGCACCCGGTGATCAATGCGTCGGGGACCTATGACGCGATCGCTGCTCGAAAGGTCTTCGGTGACGCACTCCTCGCGGACTTCCCCTTCTCGGCGTTCGTCTCGAAGACGATCACTCCAGAGCCGCGGGCGGGTAACGAGCCGAGGCGGATCTGGGAGACCCCCGCCGGGATGATCAACTCGATCGGACTGCCGAACAAGGGACTGAAGGCTTTTCTGGCTGAGGATCTGTCGCAACTGGCCGAATTGCCGGTGCCGCTGATCGTCTCCGTGATGGCAACGAACCGAGAGGACTTCGGTCGGCTAGTTGAGGCGATCGGCAATCGAGATGAGGTCGCAGCGATCGAGCTCAACGTCTCCTGTCCCAACGTCCACTCTGGTCTGATCGTCGGCGAGCAGCCGAGTGAGACGGAGGCGCTCCTGGAAGTGCTGCGACCGCTCACCGAGAAGCCTTTGATCGTGAAGCTAACCCCCAACGTCGCGGACCCAGGTGCCGTGGCGGTTGCCGCCGAAGCCGGCGGCGCGGATGCGGTCTCCTTGATCAACACGTTGAAGGCAAGCGCGATCGATCCGACGACAGGGCAGCCCGCGCTCGCAGCGGGCCACGGCGGTCTCTCCGGGCCGGCAGTACGACCGATCGCGCTGCAGCAGGTGAGGTCCGTGAAAAGCGCCTGCGAGCTGCCTGTTATCGGTATGGGCGGAATCTCCAGGGGGGTCGACGCAGCCGAATTCACTATGGCCGGAGCGAGCTTGGTGGCAGTGGGTACGGAGAACTTCAGGGACCCCCGGGCGGGCTCGCGGATTGCAAAAGAGCTGGAAACTGGGTTGTCGCGAGGCACTTTGCCCGTTCAGGTACTAGACCTCGGGTAGAGGTTGAGGTGAATTTCTAGGTAAATCCGCCTCGTCACCTTGCAGGTCCCCAAACCGCGGCTATACTCGCCGCCCACATGCCCGCCCCCCCGGTCAATCAGTCGCTCTCGGCGCCCGAGCGTTCGCTCGATCAGCGCATGGAGGCGCTCAAGCGCGCCAACGACATCCGCACCGCCAGGGCGAAACTGAAGAAGGATTTGAAGGCGAATCGCGCCAGCATCCAGACGATCCTGCTCGATCCGCCCGGGTACGTCCTCACTGCGAAGGTCTTCGACATGCTCCTCGCCGTCCCCAAGTACGGCCGGGTGAAGACCAACCGCATTCTCAACCAGTGTCGGATCTCCCCGTCGAAGACGATCGGCGGCCTCTCCGAGCGGCAGCGCACCGAGCTGATCTCCCAGCTCCGCCGCTAAACCGACCGCTGCGGCGGTCATGATCCCCGCCCGCATGGCCAAAGTCTTCGTCATCACCGGGCCGTCTGGGGTCGGGAAGGGAACGCTGATCAAGGAGCTGTTGCAGCGGGTTCCCAACCTCGAGCTGTCGATCTCGGCGACGACCCGCTCGCCGCGGGAGGGAGAGGTGGACCGGCGCGACTATTACTTCCTCACGCCGGAGGAGTTCGAGCGGCGGGTCGAGGAGAAGGACTTCCTCGAGTTCGCCACCTACAGCGGCAACCGCTACGGGACGCTGCGCAGCGAGGTCGAGCGGCGTTTGGAGACGGGGCACTCGGTCGTGCTGGAGATCGAGGTCCAGGGCGCCCAGCAGGTTCGGGCCGCGAAACCAGACTCTGTGCAGATCTTCATCGCTCCGCCGGACCCGGCGGTGCTGCGCGAGCGACTCGCCGGACGCGGTACCGATTCCGCCGAGGCAATCGACGAGCGGCTCAAGGTCGCCGAGCAGGAGCTGGCCGCCCAGGGCGACTTCGACCACTGCGTCGTCAACGACGAGGTCGATCGGGCGGCCGCCGAGCTGGTCGAGGTAGTCCGTTCCGACCTCGGCTTTAACGGCTGAGGGACGAAGCGCATCCGGTGGAGGGGACCGGTACTCCTCCTCCGGAATTGACCTCCCCTCCGCTGCGCTTCGGGGAGAACCTGGAGCGCGGCTTCGCCGCGCAAGAGCCAGATTGCATGTCGCCGAACATTCCTGCGGAGGAGTACCGGTCCCCTCCACCACAGAGCTCTCGCAGACGCCCCCACTGCGAAACCGCGAGAAACCTTGCTGTACAAGGGTTTTTGCGGTTTCGCTGCGCTGGAACAGCTTTCGTGTGCTCAGCCATGTCTGGGTGCGTGTGGCTTGGAGGCCGGGTGATCCTCTGGACGTTTTGCGCCTCTGGCCTGACACCCATCTCGGCCAGCTGGCGGCGATCCAGCCAGCAGGCGAGTGAAGAGGATCACCCGGCCTCCTTACCGACAAGCGCTTCGAGGGACCTCCTGATCCTCTAGACTGCCCAGCCCGATGATCAAACCACGCGTAGACAAGCTTCTGGAGCACGCTGATTCCCATTACGCCGCCGTCGTTGTTGCGGCGAAGCGCGCTCGTCAGATCAACAGCTACTTCCACAATCTTGGCGAGGGCGGATTCGGTGAATACCCGCCGCCGATGGTTGAGACCAACGCCGAGAGGAACTACCTCTCGATGGCGCTCGAAGAGGTCGCCGAGGGCAAGCTGAAATACGAGTACCGCGCCTAGCGCCCGGCACGCCCGCGCCCCGGGCTTGCTTTAAAACGGTGGCATGGCTCGACTGCTTCTTGGCGTCAGCGGCGGCATAGCCGCCTACAAGGCCCTGGAACTGGCGCGACTGGCGACGCTCGCCGGCCACGGCGTGCGGGTGCTGATGACCGAGACCGCGACGCGGTTCGTCGGCGCCGCCTCCTTCGAGGGGATCGTCGGCGCCCCGGTCTTGGTCTCCGAGTTCGAGCGCGACCCGATGCGGGGCGCCTTCCCCGGCGAAGAGGCCGTCTCCCATGACCCGATCGGCCACCTCGAGCTGGCCGGCCGCTGCGATGCTTACCTGATCGCCCCGGCCTCGGCCAACACGGTC
>JBQCCT010000210.1:0-3598 GCA_051961955.1 Solirubrobacterales bacterium | reverse complement strand
AGAGCGGGCGCGGCTCGAGGATCGCCAGCGCCGCGGCGGGGACGTCCTCGCCGGTGAAGGCGGGGAGGTAGGTCGCCTCCTGCTCGGCGCTGCCCCAGAGGCCGATCGCGGTGGCGACGGCGCCGGGGGCGAGGGCGGCGTAGGCGATGCCCATGTCGCCGTGGGCGAGGGCCTCGCCGATCAGGACGCTGGTCACGGCCGCCTGCTCGGTCATCACGCCGCCGAGCTCCTCGGGGACGCCGAGCATGTTGACGCCGAGCTCGACTGCCTGGTCGAGGATCTCCTTCGGCGTCTCGCGCTTCTCGTCAGCCTCGAGCGCCGCCGGGCGGATCTGGTCGGCGGCGAAGGCGCGACCCGCCTCCTGGAACATCTGCTGCTCGTCGTCAGGAGAGAGGTCGAACAGCCCCTTCGATTTGCCCTTCTTCTGGCGGGCGGGTTTGCCGAGGCTCTGGGCCGCCTTGAAGGTGCGGCCGGCGGCGGTGGCGGTGCGGAAGCCGTTCTTGGTGCCCTGGAAGAGGGCTTTCTCGACTCCTTTGCGGATGCGAATCCGGTCCAGCAGGTCGGAGCCGGCGAGGCGATTGAGCGCCCGCAGGCCGAAGCCCATCCCGCGCTCCGCCATCCCCTTGTTGTCGGTGGTGGTCGTCACTTCGTTTTCTTCCTTCCGGTTTTGGCGGTCTTCGCTTTGGGTTTGGGCCCGAGCGGCCGGACTAGGCCGTCGAGGTGAGGCGTGCCCTTCTTGGCGTCGCGGACGGTGAAGAGGATCTCCTCGCCCGCGTCCTGCTCGGCGAACTCGACGCGCGCCGGCAGTAGGACGGGCTTGCGGAAGCGGACCTCGACCTCGAAGCTGTCGGGCAGGCGACTTTCGAGCTGGGCCAGGGCCCGCGCCTTCGTCCACATACCGTGGGCGATCGCGCTCGGGAAGCCGAGCGGCTTCGCGGTCAGTGAGTGCATGTGGATCGGGTTGCGGTCGCCGGAGACGCCGGCGTAGCGGCGACCGAGATCGCCACCCAGCTTCCACTCGGCGCCGGCCGGAGTGTCGGCATCCACGGAATCGAAGCCCTTCTCGCTCTTGGCCTTCTCACCGCCCTTGCCGCGGCGCAGCATCGTGCTGACGCTCTCCCAGACGACCTCGCCGTCGACCAGGACCTCGGTCTCCAGCGAGAACGTTTTCCCTTTCGAGTGCGGCTGCAGCTGCGTCGGGCGGACGCGAATCGTCAGCTCCTCGTCGACCCCGATCGGCCGCTGCTGGACGATCCGGTTTTCGACGTGGACGAGGCCGACCGCGCCGAAGGGGAAGCTGCCGTCGCTCATCACCGCCATGTGCAGCGGGAAGGCGAGCATGTGGGGGTAGGTCGGCGGCAGCGTGTCGCGCAGGGCGAAGCCGCAGACCTTGGCGTAGGCGGAGACCTCGGCCGGCTCGGCGCGGACGCCGGTCAGCTCCAGGTCGAGCCCCTCCGGGATCTCACCGCCGCCGCCCGGCACGAACGGCAGCAGCGAGGCCCCTGGGATCATCGGCAGCGCCGCCTTCGCGTAGAGCGGCAGGATGCTGGGGGAGCTGTCGAGGGTCTTGGTCATCAGGCCCCCAGCAGGCTTTGGCCGCAGACGCGGACGACATTGCCTTTGACGCCGGTCGAGGCGGGGCTGGCGAACCAGGCGATCGTCTCGGCGACGTCGACCGGCAGGCCGCCCTGCGAGAGGCTGGAGAGCCGGCGGCCGGCTTCGCGCGGGCCGATCGGCATCGCCGCCGTCATCTGGGTCTCGATGAAGCCCGGCGCGACCGCGTTGATCGTCGCTTTGCGTTTTGCCAGCTCCGGCGCCATCGCTTCGACCATCCCGATCACGCCGGCCTTGGAGGCGGCGTAGTTGGTCTGACCGGAGTTGCCGGCGATCCCCGACATCGAGGAGACGCAGACGATGCGGCCATTGGGCTGGAGCAGTTTCCTCACCAGCAGCGCCTCGTTGATCCGCTCCTCGCTGGAGAGGTTGATCTCCATCAGCTGGGTCCAGCGCTCCTCCGGCATCTTCGCGATCGTGCGGTCTTTGGTGACGCCGGCGTTGTGGACGACGACGTCGACCCCGTCGGAGAGCTCGGCGGCGATCTGCTCCGGGGCGTCGTCGGCGGTGATGTCGGCCTCGATCGAGCGACCGCCGATCGCCTCGGTCACCGCCTTCAGGTCGGCCGCCATCGGCGGGATGTCGAGGCCGACGACGGTGGCGCCGTCGCGGGCCAGGGTGTTGGCGATCGCGGCGCCGATCCCGCGCGAGGCGCCGGTGACGAGGGCGGTCCTGCCCTCGAGCGGACGCTCCCAGTCGAGCTCGGGGGCGGTGGCGACGCCCTTGCCGACCCGGATCACCTGACCGGAGACGTAAGCCGATTTGGGCGAGAGGAGGAAGCGCAGCGTCGACTCGAGCTGGTCCTCGGCGTCCGGCTCGACGTAGACGAGCTGTGCGGTCGAGCCCTTGCCGCCGATCTCCTTGCCGAGCGAGCGGGTGAAGCCCTCCAGCGCCCGCTGGGCGATGTGGGCCTCGACCGAGCCGGCTTCGGCGGGCGGCGTGCCGAGCACGACGGCGCGGCCGCTGCGCTGCAGGCGCGGGACCGCGGGGTAGAAGAAGCGCTGCAGCTCGACCAGTTGGGTCGAGTCGCTGATGCCGGTCGCGTCGAAGACCAGCGCCTTTGCCTTGCCCTCCTCGGCGCCGGCGCGTTCGGCCTTGACGCTGTCGAGGATCGCCGCCACTTGCTTGGTGAGGCGGCCTTCCGGCGCGGCGCCGGAGAGGACTGGGCCGGCGACGACCGGCTGGCCCGGCTGGTAGCGGTCGAGCGAGACCGGCTGCGGCAGCCCGAGCTGTTTGGCGATCGTGCCGACGACCGGCGCGTTGACAACCTGTGAGTAGCGGTCAGCCATGGTTACTTGGCACCTCCCGGAGCCTCGAGGATCGCGACGACACCCTGGCCGCCGGCGGCGCAGATGCTGATCACGCCGCGGCCTTTGCCGTCTTCGTGCAGTTGCTTGGCGAGGCTGGCGACGATCCGCCCGCCGGTCGCGGCGAACGGGTGGGCGGCCGCCAGCGAGCCGCCGTTGACGTTGAGCTTGGAGCGGTCGATCGCGCCGAGCGGTTTGTCGCGCCCCAGCTTCTCCTTGCAGAAGTCCTTGTCTTCCCAGGCCTTCAGCGTGCAGAGGACCTGGGCGGCGAAGGCCTCGTGGATTTCGTAGTAGTCGAAGTCCTGCAGGGCGAGGCCGGCGCGGTCGAGCATCCGCGGCATCGCGTAGGCCGGCGCCATCAGCAGGCCTTCGCGCTTGTGGACATGGTCGACGGCGGCGGTCTGCGCCTCGGTGATGTAGGCGAGGACCGGCAGGTCGTGTTCCTTCGCCCACTCCTCGGAGGCGAGCAGCACGGCGGAGGCGCCGTCGGAGAGCGGCGTCGAGTTGGCAGCGGTCATCGTCCCTTCGGGGCCGCCGAAGACCGGGCCCAGCTTCGCCAGCTTCTCCAGGTTGGAGTCGGGGCGCAGGTTCTGGTCGCGGTCGAGACCGAGGTAGGGCGTGATCAGGTCATCGAAGAAGCCGCGGTCGTACGCCGCCGCCAGGTTCTTGTGGCTGTT
>JBQCCT010000209.1:0-3735 GCA_051961955.1 Solirubrobacterales bacterium | reverse complement strand
GCCCCACCGTCTTCTCCGAGGTCGAGGCCGGGAGGACGATCGGCCAGGAGGAGATCTTCGGGCCGGTGCTGGCGATCCAGACCGACGAGGGCGAGGACGACGCGGTCCGGATCGCCAACTCGACCGAGTACGGCCTCGCCGGCGGCGTCTGGTCGGCCGACGGCGAGCGGGCGATCGCGGTGGCCCGCCGCATCCGCACCGGCCAGATCGAGATCAACGGCGGCGCCTTCAATCCCCTCGCCCCCTTTGGCGGCTACGGCCAGTCCGGCCACGGCCGGGAGAACGGACGCTACGGAATCGAGGAGTTGCTGCAGGTCAAGAGCCTGCAGCTGTAAGGCACGGACAGACTCAGGGCTGCGCCAGATATTCGTTGGTCAGCAGCTCCCGGACCGGCACCTTGCGCTGAATCATTTCCTTTTCGTACATCCAGTCGATGAGGCGGCGAGCCCGGTCGGGATTCATGTAGCCGCTGCGGGAAAGGAGGGGAACGGTTGCTTCGACCTCCGCTTCGATTTCCTTGGGACTGCCCCTGGAATTCGATTCGAATGCGGTCGCGATCACTTCGGCGGCGCCTTCAGGGTCTTCGATCGCCGCAGCCATGCCGCGAGCGGCTGCCGACATGAAGGCGCGAATCATCCGGGGGTGCCGGGACACCTGGCCGCTCCGTGCGATTACCTCGAGTTGATCGTAGGCAGGAACGCCCAGGCTTTGAACGCGGGTGATGACCGGCTTCAGCCCTTTCGCTTCGAGTGCGGCCCCGTCCACGCTCCACGAGCCACCGAAGAGGGCGTCGGCCCGCCCGCTGACCAAGGCGGAAACCGAGTCGTATCCAAACCCGAACCTTTTGATCCTCACGTCGTGAGGGGTCAGGCCTTCACTCGCCAGAAGATTCCGGAGAAGCTGCTTCTGGTACGGAATGCCAGGGACAGCGATGGTCTTCCCCTTGAGGTCGGCGATGCTGCTGATTTTCGAATCGGGCAGCCAAATCATCGCGTCCGTCGGACGTGAGATCAGGCTTCCCACCGCTACGATCGGCGCCCCCCTCGCCCTTGCCAGGACGACCTGCGGCTCCTGAGATACTCCGATCTCGTCCAATCCTTCGACTACGTATTTGATCGGGCGCCAGGGGAACACCGGAGCCAGGATGTCTGGGTCGAGACCGACGTCGGCAAAATACCCGCGCTGCTTCGCCATCAAAATGCCCACGTTCTCCGGACTCTCCCATCCGTCGAGCGTAACTCTCAGCTTTCGGAGCTTCTGCTTGCTTTCAGGGTGAGATCTCGCGGCTTCGGCAGCAGTCGTTTGTGCCACCTGGCCTCCGCCACCTGCTCCGCATCCGATCAGCAAACCAGCGGTCAGCGCCACCACCAGCACGGTGGAGCTCCTCCTGACAGCTTTCATTCGGACGTCTGCGGTAGGGAGGTATCGATGAGCGTCCCCACCGGCACTTTGCGCTGGATCATTCCCTGTTCGTACATCCAGTCCACGAGATCCCGGGCCTGCTGAGGACTCACCTCGCCACTTTCGGAGAGAAGAGGGATGGTGGCTTCGACTTGAGCGCGCAGGGCCTTTTCACTGGTGGCGGGGTTCGCTTCGACGGCTCCCGCGAGTCGGCTGAGAACTTCTTCGGGGTCTTCGACCGCCGCGGCGGTACCCCGCGCTACCGCAGACATGAAGTCCCGGCCCAACTCGGGTTCTTCGGATATCCGGTCGGTTCGGGCTATGACCACCAGTTCGTCGTACGCAGGAACACCGAGGTCCTGCACCCGGGTGATGACCGGTTCCAGCCCTCGTGATTCGAGTTCGACTCCCTCCAGGTTCCACGAGCCCCCGAAGATGGCGTCGGCCCGCCCGCTGATCAGCGCCGGTACCAGCTTGTAACCGACGACTTTGATCGTCACGTCCCCGGGCCTCAGCCCTTCTTTGGCCAGGATGCCTTCCAGAAACTCGCGCTGGAAGGGAACGCCGGGGATGGCAATGGTCTTTCCCTTGAGGTCGGCGATATCACGGATCCCCGACTTCTTCGCCCAGACCATCGCCGCAGTCGGCTCTGGGATGAGACTGCCAAGGATGACGATCGGTGCCCCCTTGTCTTTTGCCAGGACGACCTGCGGCTCCTGGGCGACCCCGATGTCGTCGGTTCCGTTGACCACGTATTCGACCGAGCGTTCCGGGGTAGCCGGAACCAAGCTGTCGACCCGGAGGCCGACGTCGGCGAAATAGCCGCGCCCTTCAGCCATCAGGATGCCGGCCGTCCCAGGGCCTTCCCAGCCGTCGAGCGTCACACTCAATTCCCGGGTCTTCCCGGGCGCTTCAGAGCTCGTTTCTGCAGCAGTCCGACTCCCCCCTCCGCATCCAGCCAGGAGAGCAGCCGCCAGCCCTACCGCCAGCACACCGCAAATCCTCATTGCTCAATCTTAATTAAGAGTGAAGCGGACGCGGGTGCCGGGGGTTCCGGGCTCCAACCAGATCTTGCCGCCGTGGGCTTCCACGATCGCCTTGGAGATCGCCAGGCCGAGGCCGGCAGCGTCCTCGCCGCGAGATGAGTCGCCACGGTAGAAGGCCTCGAAGACGCGCTCGCCGTCGCCGGCGGGAATCCCCTCTCCGGAGTCGTCGACCTCGACCTCAATCCCCTTGCCGGCGGGCCGGGCGCGGACGGTGACGCTGCCGTCGGCGGGGGTGTGGCGGATCGCGTTCTGAATCAGGTTGAAGAGGACGCGCTGGACCTTCTCGGCGTTGACCTGGGCGACGAGCGCGCCGGCCGGCAGCTCGGCGCTGATACGCACCCCCCGCTCCGCCGCCGGCGCCCGCATCGCCGCCACGGTGTCGTCGATCAGCTCCCCCAGCTCGACCTGGCGCATCGTCCAGGAGATGTCGCCGGCCTCGATCCGCGAGAGCTCGAAGAGGTCGTCGATCAGGTCGCTGAGGACGCCGACGTGGGTGCGGATCTCCCGCAGGTAGCGCTCGCGCGTCTCCCCCGTCGCCACTTCGTCGTCGATCGCCTCGACCAGGAGCCGCAGCGAGGCCAGCGGCGTGCGCAGGTCGTGCGAGGCGGCGGCGACCAGCTGGCGGCGCGCCGCCTCGACTTCGCGGCCGGCGCGCTCCTCCATCGCCAGCCGCGCGGCCAGGGCGCCCGCCAGCGCGATCCCGGCGGCTGCGAGCACGGCGAGGAGGACCTGATCCGCCCCCATCCCGTGCGGCACCGCCACCGCGGCGGCGCCGGCGAGAAAGGCAGCGCCGGCGATCAAGAGCGCCCGCTTCACGGCCGGAACCTGTAGCCGACGCCCCAGACCGTCTCGATGAAGCGCGGCTCGGCCGAGTCGTCGCCGAGCTTGGCGCGGAGGCGGCGGATGTGAACGGTGACGGTGCTGGTGTCGGTGAAGAAGGGGTATTCCCAGACCGCTTCCATCAGCTGGTCGCGGGAGAAGACGCGGCCGGGGCGGGCGGCGAGGTAGGCGAGCAGGTCGAACTCGCGCATCGTCAGCGCGACCTCCTCGGCGTCGAGGAAGACACGGCGCGTCGCCGGCTCCACCCGCAGCGACCCGTGCTCGATCGGCGGCGCCGCTTCCTCCTCTTCGCTCGGCGGCGAGACGCGGCGCATCACCGCCTCGACCCGCGCCACCAGCTCGGCGGGCGAGAAAGGCTTCACCACGTAGTCGTCGGCGCCGTGGCGGAGGCCGACCAGGCGGTCGTTCTCCTCGCCGCGGGCGGTCAGCAGGATCACCGCGACCCGCT
>JBQCCT010000208.1:0-2763 GCA_051961955.1 Solirubrobacterales bacterium | reverse complement strand
GCAGGGCGATCCTCTGGGGATCGGTATGTGTTACTGCCTCGCCTGCCAGCGTCGCACCGGCAGCGCGTTCGGGCTGCAGGCGCGGTGGCCAAAGCAGCGGGTCGAGATCAGCGGCGGGTATGTCGAGTTCGTCCGCATCTCGGACGAGGGTGAGGAGCGGACGTTTTGCTTCTGCCCGCACTGCGGCTCCACCGTCTTCTGGACCGCTGAGGATGATCGGCAGGACTCGATCGCGGTAGCGGTCGGCGCGTTCGCCGATCCCTCCTTCCCGCATCCGACCGTCTCGGCCTACGGGGCGACGCGACGGTATTCGTGGCTCTCTCTTCCGGCCGGGATCGAGAAAGAGTACGACTAGGACACGGCGGCTCCATTGGTTCGGTCGAGCCCGGCGAGTCTCGGCGTGTCGTCGGCGGTCGGGTCATGGGACATTCCCGAACCCTGGCCCAAGCGGGGACTAAGTCCGTCACGATGAGGCGGTGAGGCTCGAACCTCCCGCACCGATGAGCGACGGTGTGATCGTGCTGCGTCGTTCAGAGGAACGCGACGTGCCCTTGATCGCTGACGCTTCCGACGATCCCGAGACGAGGAAGTGGCTGGACGACGAGCCCCTTACAGCCGAGCGGCAGCGCGACCTCGTCTCTCGCGCGCGGGAGCGATGGCGGTCAGGCCGAGCGGCACCGTTCGTCATCGCCGAGGCGACGACCGACGTCGCCTTGGGACTCGTCAACGTCCAGTTCGACGACGAGGAGGTCGCCGGCGTCGCGGTTTCGGTGTTCCCTGAGGCGCGCGGGCGAGGAGTGGGTCCGCGAGCCCTTCAGCTTGCCGGAAAGTGGGCGATGCTCGAACTCGGCCTCCAGCGGGTCTATGCGGAGGCGGCGGCCGAGAACGTTGCGTCGATCCGCGCGATCGAGAGAGCGGGTTTCCAGCGAGAGGGTCTCCTGCGTGCTCACTGCAAGACGCATGGGCGGCGACACGACTGCGTCATGTTCTCGATCGCTCCGAGCGATTTCGCTGACGGCTAGCCCTCTCGGGTGACATTCCCGATGCCACTGGCAAGAGAGTGTTCGCCGGTCAGGCAGCGATGGTGATGATCCCACGGACAATGAGCAGGACGCCGATGACCGTCAGCGTAAGCACGAGAGCCTTCCCGCCGTGTTCGGCCATCCAGGCCTTGAACCGCTCGATCGCGGCGGGCGTCCACTCGGGCGCGAGGGCGAAGCTGAGCAACGGCAGCTCGAGCAGCACCAGCATCACCGCGTTCACGGCGAGCACGGTGAAGACGACCTCTGCTCCGCTGAGGTTGAGCTTGCTGATCTCCGTGAGGGACGCCAGGTACGAGGCCCCCGGGAAGCTCAGTAGCAGCCCGACCAGGTAGGTCGTTCTAGGGGAGCCGCCACTAAGCGCCTGCTGCCAGCGGGGTGTCTTCTTCGGCTTGGCGCCGTGCTTCTCACGTCGACGTTCGCGCGCACGCTCAACACGCCCGCTCTGAATGACGTAGGCAGCGATGAGTGCGATCAACCCGAACGCGAAGTCGATCCCAGGCGCGACCGTGTGCTTGGTCTCACTCACCGCGCTCGAGCCCGAGAGCCACTCCACAATCGCGATTCCGACGAGGACGCCGGTCGTGAGAGCTCCGGCCAGGTAGCCGAGCATCAGGCGCTTGGGGTTCGGAAGGAGCAACATCACCGTCGTCGCCGTCAGCAGCGTCGGGTTAAGCGCGGCCGTAAGGGCGAACAGGAAAACCCTGCTCATGGAGCGTCTCCCGCTACGCCCCAGCGAGCCGGGGCAGACCGGGCTGGGGCGGACTCGCGGTCTGGACCGCAGTCACCCGCGCTCGTTCTCAGCATCGCCGAGAAGTCTCACCGCCGAGGCCGCAGCCACCGTCATCCACTGAGGGTGATGTCTAAGCGTCCTGGCCTACCCGCAGGCACTTAAGCGGTTTCTGCGGGCGCTGGGCTGTTGGGTCTAGCGCTTCCCGCGCATCCAGTTCGAGAGCCGGGTCCCGAGCGAGGGGGCAGACGGTCGCCAGATCGTCTCGGGCCTAGGAGCCTCGAACTGCTCCAGCTCGTGCGCTTCGGTGCCGGCGAATCGGACTGTGACCTTGCCGGGGAAGATGAGACCGACTCGCTCCCCGGGCACGTAGCGAGGCGATGCGGATCCGCTGAGCCTGACCGCGAGTCCATCGAAGATGTCGTCCTGCTTGTCGCCGGCGACACTCACAACCGATCCGACGAGCTCACCGTCAGAGCCAACAACACTCCAGCCCGGCTCGATCTGGAGCCAGGAAACCGGATCGGTCGTTGCCGAGTCCTCGCCCCCGGGCGGTGACGAAAAAACTCCCATGCGCTCCAAGGCTAGCCCCGCGAGGCATGCTCGTGGTCGCGGTCATTCCCGAACACCGGCCCAGGTAGCGGTCATCGTCCTCGGTCGAGACGGCGGGTTAGACTCCTCAGGTTCGGACGTCCCAGAGGGCCCGCGGGGTAGTTATCAGCACACGCTTTACCGAGTTGGTCGGTTGCGAGCTGCCGTTGCAGCTTGCTGCGATGGGCAGAGTGAGTACGCCTGAGCTTGCGGCGGCTGTGGCTGCCGCCGGCGGGCTGGGGATGATCCGCGATCGTGGCTTCGCACCGCCAACGGGGGTCTGTGGCACGAACTTCCTGATTCCGTTCGAGCCCGAGATCGATCAGGTCGCCGAGGCGGCAAGCACGAGCGGCATTGTCGAGTTCTTCTATGGAAACCCGCGGGCTGACCTTGTCAAGGTCG
>JBQCCT010000207.1:0-8686 GCA_051961955.1 Solirubrobacterales bacterium | reverse complement strand
AAGTCCGAGCAGGTCTACAACGAGCGCTACGACCACGGGATGAGGGTCAAGGCCGTGATCACCGACGTCTCCGACTCGACGAAAGGGCCGGCGATCGTCGTTTCGCGGCGCAGCCCGGAGCTGATCAAAAGCCTGTTCGAGCTTGAGGTGCCGGAGATCGCCGACAAGCTGGTGGAAATCACCGGCGTCGCCCGCGAGCCCGGCTACCGCTCGAAGATCGCCGTCGTCTCCCACGCCGACGGGGTCGACCCGGTCGGCGCCTGCGTCGGCCCGCGCGGCTCGCGGGTGCGGATGGTCGTCTCCGAGCTGCGGGGCGAGAAGATCGACATCATCCCCTACAACGAGGAGCCCGCTCGCTTCGTTGCCAAAGCGCTCTCGCCCGCGCGCGTGCGCGAGGTGATCGTCGATGACGAGGAGCGCCAGGCGACCGTGATCGTGCCCGACGACCAGCTCTCGCTGGCGATTGGCCGCGACGGTCAGAACGCCCGCCTCGCCGCCCGCCTCACCGGCTGGCGCGTCGACATCAAGTCCGAGACCGAGTTTGCCTCCGAAGAACAGGAGATCGAGATTGAGGGCGAGGAAGCCTTCGATGGCCGCTGTCTGGCGGTGATGACCACCGGGCGCCGTTGTCCGAACGCAGCGCTGCCGGGCTCGACCTACTGTGGCCTGCCGCAGCACCAGGCGCTCTCCCGCTTCGAGACCAGCCAGGTTGCGATCGTCTCCGACCTCTCCGAAGCCGAGGTCGAAATCCTCGCCGACCCAGATGCGGACGAGGGCCAGGTCGAGGAGATCGTCGCCCGCGCCACGGCGAACTTTGTCGAGCAGCCCGAAGAGGCTGAGCCCGCGGGTCCTGTCTCCGATGAATCGTCGCCACCCGCGGCAGAGGCGTCTGTCGAGGGAGCGGATGAGGGTCCAGCCGATGAGGCTGCCGACGAAGCGGAAGTGCCAGCTGAGCAGGCGGAAGAGGTTGTTGAGGAGGCGGAGCAGGCTTAGTGGCTAAGAAGCGGGTTCACGAGATCGCGAAAGCCCAGGGCGTCAGCTCGAAAGAGCTGCTGGCGGCGCTGAAAGCGGCCGGCGTCGAGGCGAAAGCAGCCGCCTCCAGCGTCGAGGAGGCCGATGCGCTGAAGGCCATTGCCGCTGCTCAAGGCAACGGCGGCGCCGAGGCGACCAAGAAAGGTGCGCCGAAACCCGCTCCGCAGGCACAGAAAGCGCCGGACCCCGCGCCGACTAAAACTGCCGCCACGGCAAAACCGGCGCCCCAGGGGAAACCGGCCGCGAAAAACCCGCAGGGCTCGACCAAACCCGTTCGTCCCGCCGCCCAGCCTCAGGGCGGGGGCGGGGGCGCCGCCTCGAAAAAACGCCGCGTCGTGATCGACTCACAGGCCTCTCGCCGCGAGTCGATGGGGGCGCCGCCGCCGCAGCGCCCGCCGCGCCGCCGCGGGGGACGCCGCCGCCGGCCGATGCTGGAGGAGCCGCCGGCGAAACCGGACGCGCCCGCCGAGATCGAGGCAACCAAGGTCAACTCCGGTGCCACCGTGCGCGAGGTCGCCGAGTCGCTTGGCCTCGCCCCGGCCGAGGTGATCAAAAAACTGATGATGATGGGCGAGATGGCGACCCTGACGCAGACCCTCACCGACGACTCGGTGCAGGCGATCGCCGACGAGTACGACCGCAAGGTCGAAATCGTCCACGCCGCCGACGAGGAGCCCGAGGAGCCCGAGTTCACCGACGCCGACGAGGACCTGGTCGACCGGCCGCCGGTGGTGACGATCATGGGGCACGTCGACCACGGCAAGACCTCGCTCCTGGATGCGATCCGCGAGACCGAGGTCGCTGCCGGCGAGGCCGGGGGCATCACCCAGCACATCGGCGCCTACCAGGTCCACCACGACGAGAAGACGATCACCTTCCTCGACACCCCGGGTCACGCCGCTTTCACCGCGATGCGCGCCCGCGGCGCCAAGGTCACCGACGTGGTCGTCGTGGTCGTCGCCGCCGACGACGGTGTCATGCCGCAGACGAAAGAGGCGATCGACCACGCCCGCGCCGCTGACGTGCCGATGCTGATCGCCGTCAACAAGATCGACAAAGAGGGCGCCAGCCCGGAAAAGGTCAAATCCGAGCTCGCCTCGGAAGGGCTCAGCCCCGAGGAATGGGGTGGAGACACGGTCTTCTGCGAGGTCTCGGCGAAGACGAAGGAGGGTCTCGACAACCTGCTCGACATGATCCTCCTCGTCACCGAGCTGGAGGAGCTCTCGGCCAACCCCGACGCGCCCGCTTCCGGCCACGTGATCGAGTCCCAGCTCGACCCCGGCCGGGGCCCCGTCGTCACCGTCCTTGTCGAGCGCGGCACCCTCTGTGTCGGCGACTCGCTCGTCGCCGGCCCGCAGTGGGGGCGCGTCCGCGCGATGCACGACTTCAAAGGCGAGGTCGTCAGGGAGGCGGTTCCGGGAATGCCGGTCGAGGTGCTCGGCTTCGACGGCGTCGCCGACGCCGGCGAGTTCGTGCAGGCGGTCGAGAACGACCGCCGCGCCCGCTCGCTCGCCCAGGAGCGCGCCAACCGGCTCAAAACCGAGGCGCTGGCGCGCCGCCAGGGCCGCAAGGTCAGCCTCGACGAGGTCTTCGCCCGCGCCCAGGAGGGCGAGATCAAGGAGCTCAACATCGTCCTCAAGGCCGACGTCGCCGGCTCGCTGGAGGCACTCCAGGACGAGCTCGCGAAAGTGCCACAGGAGCGGGTCGCGATCAACATCATTCACTCCCAGACCGGCGGCATCAACGAGTCCGACGTGATGCTCGCCTCGGCCTCCGACGCGATCATCATCGGCTTCAACGTGCGGCCCCTGCTCGACGCCAAACGGGCGGCCGAGCGCGAGGGAGTCGACGTCCGCACCTACTCGGTCATCTACAAAATCACCGAAGACCTGCGCAACGCGATGGAGGGCCTGCTGGAGGCGGTCGAGGTCGAGGAGACGATCGGCGAGGCGCTGGTCAAACAGACCTTCAAAGCCTCCAAGGTCGGCCGCATCGCCGGCTGCGTCGTCGCCGAGGGCAAGGCGGTGCGCACCGCCCACGTCCGCCTGATCCGCGAGGGCACGGTGATCTGGACCGGCGAGCTCGGCTCCCTGCGCCGCTTCAAAGACAACGTCGCCGAAGTCGAGGAGGGCCAGGAGTGCGGCATCGTCCTCGAGGGCTACGCCGACGTGAAGGAGGACGACGTGCTCGAGTTCTTCCAGACCAAACAGGTCGAGCAGACCCTGGAGTGAGGAGCAGCCTAAGATGGCCGGTGCTCGCATGCGGCGCATCAATGAGGTGCTTCGCGAGGTGGTGGGCGCCGCGATTGCAGGCGATTTGAGTGACCCCCGGATCGGCTTCGTGACCGTTACCTCGGTAGAGACCAGCCCCGACTTGCGCACTGCCAAGGTGTTTGTCAGCGTGCTCGGCAACGAGGAGGAACGGGAGGCGACGCTGGAGGCGCTGCGCTCCTCACATGGCGTGATCCAGTCGCGGATCGCAGCCGAGACGCGGATGAAGCGGACCCCGACGTTGGCATTTAGGTACGACGACACGATTGAGCGAGGCATCCGCATCTCCGAGTTGTTGGAGGAGGACGAATGACCTCATTGCCGAACGTGGCCACCTCTGACCTCGAGCGCGTAGCCACCGAGCTGCGCTCGCGCGACCGCTTCCTGCTGACTGCCCACGAGGGGCCCGACGGCGACGCCCTCGGCTCGCTGCTGGGAATGCACAAAGTGCTAACCCAGCTGGGCAAGGACTCGGTGATGTTCATGGCGGCGAAGGAGTTCCCGCTGCCGATCGAGTACCGCTTCCTGCCGCTGGAGGAGGTCTTCCATGAGCCGCCCGCCGACATGGCCGACCGCACCGTGATCTTCCTCGACTGCGGCAATATCGATCGCATGCCGGTCGAGTGGCTGACCTCGGGCGGCAACGACATCATCAACATCGACCATCACCACGACAACACCTGCTTCGGCGACATCAACCTGGTCGAGGTCGGCGCCTCCTGTACGGCCGAGATCGTCTACGACCTGGCGCTGCTGCTGGGGGCGACGATCACGCCGGAGATCGCCTCGGCGCTCTACGTCGGCCTGATCACCGACACGGGCAAGTTCATGTACGAGAACACCAACGCCCACACCCACCGCGTCGCCGCCGAGCTGATCGACGCCGGGGTCAACGTCGACGACACCAACCGCCGTCTCTACGAGCACGTGCCGCTGGAGAAGCTGCGGCTCGTCTCCCGCGCCCTCGACGCGATCCAGGGCTACTGCGACGGCCGCCTCGCCGTCAGCTACATCACCAGCGCCGACTACGAGGCGACCGGCGCCGGCGAGGAGATGACCGAGGGCCTGATCGACCACCTGCGCTCGATCGAGGGCGTGAAAGTCGCCGCCGTGGTTCGCGACCTCGGCAGCCGCGGCCGCGCCGCCCGCAAGGTCAGCCTCCGCTCCAGCGCCGGCGACGTCGACGTCTCGGCGATCGCCCGGCTCAACGGGGGAGGGGGGCACAAACGCGCCGCCGGCTTCTCCACCGACCTCGAGATCAAGTCCCTGGTCGAGCTCCTCATCCGCGAGGTCTCGGCCCAGCTCGACGCCTGAGCATGGCTGGCGGCAGCGGCAGCGTCCTCCTCTACGACAAGCCGCCGGGCGTCACCTCGCACGACGTGGTCGCGATGGTGCGGCGTGAGCGCGGTGTCAAAACCGGCCACGCCGGCACGCTCGACCCCTTCGCCACCGGCCTGCTGCTGATCCTGCTCGGGCGCGCGACCCGCCTGCAGCGCTTCCTCGTCGGGCTGCCGAAGATCTACCTCGCGACCGCGCGCCTCGGCTGGCGCTCCAGCACCGGCGACCCGGACGGTGAGCTGACCGAGACCGGCTGCGTCCCCGAGGCACTGGAGCTGCCGACCGGGACTGTGCGCCAGCGGGTGCCGATGACCTCCGCCGTCCGCGTCGGCGGTGAGCGCCTCTACAAGAAGGCCCACCGCGGCGAGGTGGTGGAGACGCCGGAGCGCGACGTGCAAGTGCATCGCGCTCAGCTCCTCTCCAGCGACGGCGAGTACGCCCACTACGAGATCGAATGCTCGGCCGGCACCTACGTCCGCACCCTGGTCGAGACGCTCGAGGACGCCTACTGCGCCGAGCTGCGCCGCACGGCGATCGGCCCCTTCCGGGTCGAGAACTCCGGCGAAGAGATCCCAGTCAAGCGAGTGGCCGAGCTGGTGCCGACGGTGGCGGAGGCGCTGCGGTGAGCATTAAGGTCACCTCGCTGCCAGACGCCGAGCCGCGTCCGCGCAACGTCGCGATCGGCACCTTTGACGGCGTCCACCTCGGCCACCGGGCGGTGATCGAGGGGGCTGACACCGTCCTCACCTTCGACCCGCACCCGCTCGAGATCCTGCACCCGGCGGCGACGCCGAAGCTGATCATGCCCTTCGGGGTCAAGCGCGACGTGATCGAGGGACTGGGGGTCGAGGAGCTCGTCGTCATCCCCTTCGACAAGCCTTTCACCGAACGCAGCGCCGAGGACTTCGTCGAGCACGTGTTGCTGGAGAAGCTCGACGCCAAACAGGTCTCGGTTGGTGAGAACTTCCGCTTCGGCACCAAAGCCAAAGGCGACCCGGCGATGTTGGCGGCGCGACCTGAGTTCCGCACCCGGGTGGTGCCGCTGGTCGAGGTCGACGGCGAAACCGTCTCCTCGACGCGGATCCGAGCCCTGGTTGCCGCCGGCGAGATGGATGCCGCCCGTCGTTGTCTCGGTGCCCCCTTTATGGTCGAGGGGACGGTGGTGCGGGGAGACCAGCGCGGCCGCGAGCTCGGCTTCCCGACCGCCAACCTCGTCCCCGACGACCGCCTCGCGATCCCCGGCCACGGCGTCTACGCCGCCTTCGCCAACGGCCTGCCCGCCGCCGTCAACGTCGGCATCCGCCCGACCTTCGAGAGCGGCCGCGGCGTCCTCATCGAGACTTACATCATCGACCACGACGAGGACCTCTACGGCAAGACCCTTCGCGTCGCCTTCGTCGAGCGCCTCCGCGGCGAGCGCTGGTTCCCCAGCGCCGAGGAGCTGGTCGAGCAGATGCACCAAGACGTCGAGGACGCCAGGAGCGCCTGCGCGGCCTTCACTTCTTGAACCGGGTTATGAGGTCCTGACGACCTTGAACTTGAAGGTCGCGGGGGTGGGGTCGGTGAGGCCGGCTTTGACGGCTGCGACTGAGAATTTGTGCTTGCCCGCTTTGACTTTGTAGCGCTTGGGTGAGGTGCAGGGGGCGTAGGCGGCTTTGTCGAGCTTGCACTGGAAGGTCGCGCCGGCGACCGGGGAGGAGAAGGTGAATTTGACTTTGACCTTTTTCTTGGTCGTTTTCAGCTTCTTCGGTGGGTGCGAGCCGAGAACGGTGTCGGGCGCGGACGGCGGCGGGGCGGGGGAGAGGACCGTGTATTTGACGGTGATCGAGTTGGTGCCGCCGGCGTTGTCTTTGGCGTTGACCGTGAAGCTGTGTTCGCCGGGGGTCGAGGTGTCGATCGGCGCGCCGTTGGCGACGGGGCCGGAGCAGATGATGAGGCTGGTGCCTTCCTGCGGCGTGCAGGAGTAGCTTGCGGTCACGGCCTGGCCGAGGGCGAAGTTGGCGCCGCCGGCGGGGGAGACGATGTTGATCAAGGGCGGTTTTTTGTAGGAGATTTCGACCTTCGGGGCCGTGACGGCAGTGGTTTCCAGGCCAAAGCCCGGAACCAGCGAAGAGCCGCCGCCCCCGCCGCCCCCGCCTAGCGAGCAGCCACCGGAGCCACCGCCACCGCCGAAGAGGCCACCGCCGCCCCCGCCTCCCCCGTTGGTGCCGGATTCGCCGCTGCCGCCACCCCCGCCGAAACCGAGTTCACCCGTGCTACCGGACCCCCCGCAACCTGAGCCGCCGCCGCCCCCTTCGCTGCTGGTACCAGCGCCGCCGCCCCCGTTGCCGCCGCTGCTGGTTTCGCCACCGCTGCCCGCTTCACCACCGTTTCCACCCGCTTCACCACCGTTGCCGCCACCACCGCCTCCTCCAGCGGCGATGATCAGTCTGCTTTCCAGGGAGAGGAATCCCAACCGCGGAACAAGGCGGATGTCCGAAGCCCCGCCGCCACCGCCAGCCCCGTCGCCGCCGCCGTTGAAGCCGCCTTCGCCGCCTTCGCCGGCGCTCTTACCGTTGCCGCCGACCTCGACGTAGAGGGTTTCGCCCGGTTGCACTTCAAGCGAGCCGAGGACTTCGGCCGCGGCTCCCCCGGCGCCGCCCCCCTGGCCACCGTGGCCGCCGACGAGACGGACCTGCAGGTTGTGAACGCCGCTGGGGACGAGAAAGGTCTGCTCGCCGCCGGTGTATTCGAATTTTTCGGTGACCGCCTGCGCCGATGCGGTGGCGATCAGGGTCCAGCCGAGCGCGCAAAGCATGGCCACAATCCACTTGGCCTGGCGCAAGCTCGGCACGGCGGCGTTCTCTCCCACGATCACGACTTTCTGAGCCTCTCAGGCGTATCGCGGGAAGTCAATGGATAAGGATTGGAAGCGGGTCGCTGAGGCGTCGTGTTGTGCTAGCTTGCAGCGAGCCGTGACCCCCTGGGCACGGCGTTTTCACGATATGAGCCTGACCAAAGAGAAAAAGAGCGAGCTGATCGACAAATACGGTCGTGGCGAGAAGGACACCGGCTCCGCCGAGGTCCAGGTCGCGCTGCTCACCGAGCGGATCAACGAGCTCACCGAGCACCTCCGTACCCACGCGAAGGACCACCACTCGCGCCGAGGGCTGCTGATGCTGGTCGGCAAGCGCCGCCGCATGCTCCGCTACCTGGAGCGCACCGACCTGGAGCGCTACCGCGCCCTGGTGAAAGAGCTCGGCCTGCGTCGATGATCGCGGTCGGCGAGCCGGCTCCCGACTTCACCCTCCGCGACCAGGATGGGGAAAAGGTTTCGCTCTCCGACTACCAGGGGCGCAAGGTCCTGCTGATCTTCTATCCCGGCGACTTCAGCCCGGTCTGCTCGGACCAGCTCTCGATCTACCAGGAGGTCAAGCCCGAGATCACCGAGAACGGCGTCGAGCTGGTCGGGATCAGCGTCGACAGCTTCTACGCCCACAAGGCATTCCAGGAGAAACTTGGCATCGACACGACGCTGCTCGCCGACTTTGAGCCGAAGGGCGAGGTGGCCCGCGCCTACGGCTCTTATCTCGAGCCCCCGCTCGGGTTCGCCAACCGCACGCTCGTCCTCGTCGACGAGGAGGGCAAGGTCGCCTGGACCTACGAATCGCCCAATCCGGGCGAGTTCCCCGGCGCCAACGTCATCTTCGACGCGCTTGCCTGATCTCACCAGCGCTCCGATTCCCCCCGTTGGGCCAGACGATCACGTCGTCGGCGCGGAGGAGGAGGGGCTGATCGTCTACGCCGATCTCGGCTGCCCGCACTGCGCCGGCGCCTGGGGGCAGTTGCGCGAGTGCTCCGCTCGGCTCGTCTTCCGCCACTTCCCGGTTGCCAGCAAACACCCGCGCTCGCCGGCACTCCACGCCGCAGCAGAGGCTGCCGGGAAGCAGGGCGCTTTCTTCGCGATGGTCGACTCGCTCTACGCCGACCGGGGCCGCGTTGACGACCCTCATCTCTGGGGGCGGGTCGAGGAGATGGGGCTCGACCTGGAGCGCTTCGAGGCTGAT
>JBQCCT010000206.1:0-3659 GCA_051961955.1 Solirubrobacterales bacterium | reverse complement strand
GGTCTGCTACCTGCCGGTCGGCTCCGAGGAGGCGACCAAGTGGTACGTCGAGCAGGCGCTGAAGGCGGGCGTCGGCTTCGTCAACTGCCTGCCGGTCTTCATCGCCCGCGAGGACTACTGGGACAAGCGCTTCCAGGAGGCCGGGCTGCCGATCATCGGCGACGACATCAAGAGCCAGGTCGGGGCGACGATCGTCCACCGGTCGCTGGCGCGTCTCTTCCACGACCGCGGCGTGCGGCTGGAGCGGACCAGCCAGCTGAACGTCGGCGGCAACATGGACTTCTACAACATGCTCGAGCGCGAGCGGCTCGACTCGAAGAAGATCTCGAAGACCAACGCCGTCACCTCGATCATGGGGCACGAGCTGCCCAAGGAGGACGTCCACGTCGGCCCGTCGGACTACGTCGCCTGGCTGACCGACCGCAAGTGGGCGCACATCCGCCTCGAGGGCAAAGCCTTCGGCGACGTGCCGCTGACCGCCGAGCTGAAGCTCGAGGTCTGGGACTCGCCGAACTCGGCCGGCGTCGTCATCGACGCGGTGCGGCTGATCAAGCTGGCGCTCAACAACGGCATCGCCGGCCAGCTCGACGGTCCCTCCAGCTACCTGATGAAGAGCCCGCACAGCCAGCGCCCCGACGACGAGGCGCGGGAACAGACCGAGCAGTTCATCGTCGAGAACGCCCGCGGCAAGAGTGGCCTCCCGGGCGCGCCGGCGGAGTCGCCTAGTACCGCTCAGGCTTAAAGTCCGAGGCGTGCGCGCGCCGCTCTCGATCGCCCAGGTCTTCCCGGTGCGCCGGGCGGGGGCGAACCCGGCGGCGCGCTTCGCCCGGGCCGTCTCCGACGAGCTGGAGCGGCGCGGGCACGAGGTGTTGCGGATCAAGACCGCGGACCCGGTCAAACGGCTGCTGAAAGGACGGCGGCTCGACATCGTCCATGTCCACGACCCGTTTGCGCCGAGCGCGCCCTCAGCGGCGCTGCGGCACTCGTTCTCGCTCAACGTCGCCACTTTCCACGATCCGCGGGAGCGCGTGCTGGCGACCCAGGTGGCGCGGCCGCTGGTCGAGATCTTCTTCGGCCGGATCGACGCGCGGACGGTGACGAGCGCGGAGACGCGGGAGCTGTTGGAGCGCTACTTCCCGGCCGGCTACGAGCAGATCGGCGGCGGTGGCGGCGGCGACTGGGCCGCGGTCGCCGACGAGCTGGAAGCGATCTACCGGCGGCTGCTGGCGCGGCGCCATCCGGAGGGCGGCGATTCGGAAGTGCGCGAGCGGATCACCGAGCGGCCGCTGATCGAGGTCGACCTGCACATGCACACCGACCACTCCGGCGACTGCGCCACCCCGGTCGACGTGCTGCTGCAGACGGCGCGGGACCGCGGCCTCGGCGCGATCGCGATCACCGACCACAACGAGGTCTCCGGGGCGCTGGAGGCGCGCAGGATCGCCGAGCAGCTGGGCGACATCAAGGTGATCGTCGCCGAGGAGGTCAAGACCGCCGAGCAGGGCGAGGTGATCGGCCTCTTCATCGAGGAGAAGATCCCGAAGGGGCTGACGATGGCGGAGACGATCGCCGAGATCCGCGCCCAGGGCGGGCTCGTCTACGTGCCGCACCCGTTCGACCGCTTCCACTCGGTGCCCGACTACGAGCACCTGCTCGACGTCGTCGAGGAGATCGACCTGCTCGAGGTCTTCAACCCGCGGGTGGCGCTGACCGCGTTCAACGAAGAGGCGGTGCGCTTCGCGAGCAAGTACCGGATCGTGCCGGCGGCCGGCTCCGACAGCCACGTCGCCCAGGGGCTCGGCAGCGTGCGGCAGCGGATCCACGACTTCGACGGCCCGGCCGAGTTCCTCGAGGCGATGCGGGACGCCGACATCACCCGCAAGCACAAGAACCTGGTCTACGTGCAGACGCTGAAGTTCCTGCAGACGACGGGCCGGCCGAAGGCGCCGAAACGGCGGGTGCCGGATGCGAAACCGGCCCGCGGAGGGCGGCCGCGGCGGCCGGGACAGCGCCGCCGGGCGAGCAAGTCCTGATGCAGACACCTCATCGCGAAGGAGCCGCGGCGCCCTCGTCAAAGAGTGCGCCGATGCGGTCGATCGACGACGAGATACGCGAGAAGTACCTGGAAAGGGCGATCCGCGAGCTCAACCAGATGAGCCGCGAGATCCAGGAGTGCCAGCACTGTCCGCGCGGCAAGCTGATGCCGGTGCTCGGCTCCGGCCACCCGCAGGCCGACGTCTTCATGCTGAAGCAGGCGCCGATGATCTCGGAGATCGAGGAGGGGGTCGCCTTCTACGGCCGCTCCGGCAACGCGCTGATGAAAAGCTTCAAACGGCTCGGGATCGACCCCCTGGTCGTCTACGGCACGCTCTGCGTCAAGTGCCCGATCCCCGAGCCCGACCTCGCCGCCGGCGAGTGCGTCGGTCGCCTGGTCGAGGAGCTGGCGATCGTGCAGCCGAAGATCGTCGTCGTCATGGGCGAACCGGCCCTGCGCATCCTCAACTCCCTCAGCATCCCCCTCTCCCGCCAGATCGAGCCGCGCGAGGGCGAGATCCAGGCCTTCACCCCCACCGTCGACGCCCTCTACACCCCCGACATCGACCTCTCCCTCGACGAGGAGGGAGCCAAGCAACGCTTCTGGCGCGCCTTCAAGGTGTTGGGCGACTGGTACGAGGACCTGCCGCCCTACTAGCTGGCGCTACGGGACGAGGTCGAAGTTCGGCGCGCAGGATGGCACCGCTGCATCTTGATGTCATGATGCATTGATGGCGAAAGCCCGGACGACGTTGACTGTGGACGAGGAGGTTTTACGGGCGGTGCGGATCAAAGCCGCCCGCACCGGTAAGCGGGACTCCGAGGTGATCGAGGAGTCGCTGCGGCGCGATCTTGGACTGAACCGGCTGGAGGAGATCTGGTCGAAAGTGAAGCCATTGCCGGAAAAGGAGACTCTCGAGCTCGCTTACGAGGAGCTGCACGAAATGCGCAGGGAGAGACGTGCGGCGGGCGGTTCTTGACTCGGGCGTTTTCGTCTCTGCGCTGCTCAACCCCCGCGGTACCCCGGCCAGGCTCCTCGAGCGGGCCAGGGATGGGGAGTTTGAGCTTGTCGTTTCGCCGCGGCTGCTCGAGGAGCTGGAGGGCGTTCTGTTCCGCGACAAGTTCCGCCGGTACATCGAGATTGAGACGGTCGAACTCTTTCTCGAGCAAGTTCGTCGCGAGGCGACGATGGTGCGCGATCCAAGCGAGCCCGCCCCGCTGAAATCCAGCGATGGAGACGACGACTACCTGCTCGCCCTCGCTTACGACCGGAAAGCGGTTCTCGTCTCGGGCGACTTCGATTTGCTCGAGTTGACTGGAGGCGCGCCGATCTGCGCTCCGGCGGACTTCCTGCGGAGCTAGGTCGCCGGGGCGGCGGCTTGGGCTAGGGCGGTCATCGCCTCGACCTCGGCGCTTGCGAGGCCGCGGACGACGGGGGTGTCGAGGGCGCTTTCGTAGGCGGCGAGGGCGTCCTGGGCCGCGGCTGCATTGGGGGCGGCGATGCCGACGGTGCCCTCGGGCTCGCCGAGGCGGTCGAAGTGGTCGCGGTAGCCCTTGTGGAGGTCGCGGTAGAAGGACTCCTCCTTGGCCAGGCGCTCGGCGGCGTCGGGGCCGACGGCGGTGCG
>JBQCCT010000205.1:0-2772 GCA_051961955.1 Solirubrobacterales bacterium | reverse complement strand
TGGCTGCTGGAGGCCAACGCGATCCCCGGCCTCACCGACACCAGCCTCCTCCCCCAGGCCGCCGAGGCGGCGGGACTTTCCTTCGAGGAACTCGTCGGGCGGATCCTGGACCTGGCGCTCAGGCCGACGGCCGCGTAATTGCGTGGTTCCTTAGTCCGGATATACAGGACAAAGGAACCGCGGAACTAGGAATCGCCCTGGGCGAAATCGTCGGGCGTCACCTCGTCGAGGAACTCTTTGAACCTGTCGACGACTTCCTCGGTGTCCTCGACCTCGTGCTCGAACTCAATCGCCGACTCCTCGATCACCTCCTCGGCCGCGAAGATCGGCGCCGCCACCCGGACCGCCAGGGCCAGCGCGTCAGAGGGGCGCGAGTCGATCTCGATCTCCGAGCCGTTGACCGAGACGGTGATCGAGGCGTAGAAGGTGTTGTCGCGCAGCTCGGTGACGGCGACCCGCTCGCACTTCGCATCGAGGTTGTCGAGCATGTCGGAGAGCAGGTCGTGGGTCATCGGTCGCGGCGTCGAGGCCCCTTGCAGCTTCATCAGGATCGCCGCCGCCTCCGGATGGCCGATCCAGATCGGCAGGAAGCGGTTCCCGTCCACGGTCTTCAGCAGCACGATCGGCTGCTTGCCGACCATGTCGAAACTGACGCCGTAGATCTGCATCTGCTGCAAGGGAAGCTCCCGACCGTAGGTTGACCGCCGATTATAGGTCGGGCAGATACCCGGCTGGACAGGAGGCTAGGCCCAGCCGCAGGCTTTGCCGATACCGGCCCGATGGTGCCTGCGATGGCGGTGGTGCTTCGCGTGGTGTCGGCGCGGAGCAGGGTGGCAAGGCGCGGCTTTCGGCGGACCTTGAGGGGCACCCCCGTCTGGAAGCGGCAGTGGGGGCGGGATCTCTTCGCCCTGGGGTGCGCCGGGCGAGCCGTCGTGCAAAGGCGGTTCCGTCGGTTCCGGTTCTTCTTCCGGGGGTCCTGGTTCTTCTTCCGGAGGAAGGGGGGCCGTGGACAGTTTAAGACCTTCGAACGCGGTGCCCTCGATGTTGGTGGCATACAGCATGAACACATAGGATTCGTCGGCGGCCAGAGTCACCCCCGCGCTGTTGAGGTCGAGGGTGACTTGCTGGCCTTTATACGAAGCCGGCAGCTCGCCTGCTGCCAGGAGTTCCAGTTCGTCCGGCGACTCGCTGCAGCAACCTTCTATGAGCAGAAAAAATTCGTAGCTCGTTTCTAGTCCCTCCGGATTGATCCAAGCCTCGAGAGTGGCATTTCTGGGCGTGATGTTCGCGGCCGACAGGCTTTTGACCAGGGGGGACGAAGACGCGGGCGCGGTGAAAAATTCTTTCGAGCCTTCCACCTTGCCCGCACCGTTCGTCCCCTCGACCCAATAGCGGTATTCGGTGTCCGGCTTCAGGGTCACGTCGACTTCGGCGAGGTTCAGGCTGACCTTCTCGACTTCAGTAGATGGCGGCAGTTGTCCTTCCGGCAATGGGACGCTGACGATCGACGAGCATTCTTCCCATTTCGGGGCACCCGGGACGCAAGTGAACGGACAAACTTCATCGGGCCAGACGCCGCACTGGTATTCGAGGTGGAACTTGTACCCCGTTTCGAGTCCACCGGGATCGATCTGAGCTTTGAGGACTACGCTAGTCGACTTCACCGCTGACACCGACTCGCTTTCGATCTTCGGTGCCGATTCGGACGCCAGCGCCCCAGGAGCCGCGCCCAGTGCAAGTCCCGAGACGAGAATGAGGAGCGGCGGGAGCCTGGCCTTCACTGATCCAAGCTACTTACGGGGGGCAGTACCTGTCAAGAATCGCCCTGGTTCCTAATGCACACCCCCCAAGCGGCCTAGTGGGCGATCCTGGATTCGAACCAGGGACCTCATCCTTATCAGAGATGCGCTCTAACCAACTGAGCTAATCGCCCGCGGAGGGCGATGATAGCGGCGGGGCGCAGAACGGTCCGGCGGCAGTCAGGCGCGGTTCAGCCAGTGCGTTTGCGCAGGCGTCGGGCTAAAGCGTGGGCATCGCGGACGTCGTCGAAGCGGAGCTCGGCGACGATCCCCTCCCCTTTCGCACGAGCCGTCACTTCGTGGCCGAGAGCCTCCTCGAGGGCGTCGGCGACGTCACGGAGGGCGGCGATCGCCTCGGGATCCGTGGGCGCTCGCCTTGGGGTCGCTTTTGGCTGGCCAGCCAGCCGAACCCTCTCCTCGGTTTCGCGGACCGACCAGCCGGCGCGAGCGGCGTCGCGCGCAAGGCGTCGGCGGACGTCGTTGCCAGGGGCCCCGAGCAACGCCTTGCCGTGGCCCTCGCTGAGGTCGCCGCTTTCGAGCATCTCCAGGGCCTCATCGGGGAGCTCGAGTAGCCGAATGAGGTTGGAGACGGCGGGGCGGCTGCGGCCGACGCGGCGCGCCAGGTCCTCTTTGGTCAGGCCCAGGTCCTCGACCAAAGCGGCGCAGGCCCTCGCCTCCTCGACCGGATTGAGATCCTCGCGGACCATGTTCTCGATCAAGGCCGCCTGCAGCCGCTCTGCCTCGGCCTGGTCGCGGATTACTGCCGGAACCTTCTCCAGGCCAGCCTGCTGCGCCGCTCGCCAGCGCCGCTCGCCGGCGACCAGCTCGTAGCTGCCGTCGGGTAGGGGGCGGACCAATAGCGGTTGCACGACCCCGCTCGCCTCGATCGAGGCGGCCAGTGCCGTCAGCGCCTCCTCGTCGAACTTGGTTCGCGGCTGCGCTGGATTGGGCTTGATCAACCCAACGGGAAGCT
>JBQCCT010000204.1:0-11337 GCA_051961955.1 Solirubrobacterales bacterium | reverse complement strand
CCTACTACCAACCCAGCAACTTCCCCTTCACCGTCAACATCTCCCACCTCCAGGTAACGCTGCCGACCTTGCAGCGCAACCCGCGCTGAGGCCGACGGGCCGAAAACGCTCCTATATAGAGCGGAATCGGCCCGTCGGCGGCTAGGCGGCGTCGTGCAGGGCGGGACTGTGCTCGGCGATGAGCGCCAGCACTTCCGGGGCGTACTTTTCTACGAAGCTGGGGCCGATGCCGCTGATTGCCAGGAGGGCCTCCTCGCTGGTGGGGCGGGTGGTGGCGATCGTGGTCAGCGTCTTGTTGTGAGCGACGGTGTAGGCGGGTTTGTCGGCTGCGGCTTGTCGGCGCCAGGCTTTCAGGGCCTCGAAGAGGGGCTCGTCGGCGGGAGAGAGGTCGGGGACGGCCGTTGCTTTGGCGGTGGTGCGCTGGGGCTTGCGGACGGCGACCGTCTCTGGGTCGGGCAGCCAGTCGAGCAGGTCGCAGACGTCGCAGCAGCGCTCTAGCGGGGCGCCGGCGGTGCGGTCGCTGAAGTGGTCGAGGAGGGCGCGGCGGCGGCAGTCGGCGCCGTAGATGAAGGCCTTGATCGCGTGGTAGGCGCGCCAGCCGCGCTCGCGGGCGATCGCCAGCTCGGGGTCGCCGGCGCGCTGTTCGTTGAAGCGGACCAGGCGGCCGAGGTCGGCTTTCAGCGCCAGCATCGTCGCCCGCGCCGGCAGGCCGTCGCGCCCGGCGCGGCCGGCCTCTTGGTAATAGGCCTCGACGCTGGTCGGGATCGTCACGTGCCAGACCGAGCGCACGTCGGGCTTGTCGACGCCCATGCCGAAGGCGTTGGTGGCGCAGATCACGCCGTCATCAGTCGCCATGAAGCGTTCCTGGATCGCGGTCCGGTGCTCGGGTTCGAGGCCGGCGTGGTAGGCGACCGCGGCGATGTCGGCGTCGCGCAGCTCCGCCGCCACCTCTTCGGTCTGGCGGCGGGTGCCGCAGTAGACGATCGCCGGCCGGTTGGCGGGGTCGGCGAGGCCGGCCTCGAGCACCGCCTGCCGGCGCGCCGTCGAGCCCTTGCCCTCGAGCGCGACGACGTCGAAGGAAAGGTTCGGCCGGTCGAAGCCGGAGCGGACCTGGAGCGGGTCCCGCATCCCGAAGCGCGAGGCGATCTCGCGCGCGACCGGCACCGTCGCCGTCGCCGTGCAGGCCATCACCGTCGGCCGCCCCAGCCGCTGCACCACCTCCGGCAGCCGTAGGTAGTCGGGCCGGAAGTCGTGCCCCCACTCGGAGACGCAGTGCGCCTCGTCGACCGCGATCAGGTCGACCGTCCGGTGCGAGAGCGCTTCGAGGAAGACGCTCGAGCCGAACCGCTCCGGCGAGCAGTAGACGATCCGCGCCCCCTCGCGGATCTGCGCGAGCGCCTCGCTCACCTCCCACTCCTCCATCCCCGAGCAGATCATCGCGACCGCCCGCCCCTGCCCAGTCAGCCGACGCCACTGGTCCCGCATCAACGCAATCAACGGACTGACCACGATCGTCAACTCCTCCGTCGCCAATCCCGGCAACTGGTAGCAGAGGCTCTTGCCCCCACCGGTGGGCATCACAATCAACGAGTCCCGCCCTTCGAGAGCCGCGACAACTGCCTCCCGCTGGCCAGAGCGCCACTGGCGGTAGCCAAGCTCAGCGAGCAGCTGATCAGCTTTTCTCTCGGCGGTCATCGGACGGCCACCATAGGCGCTCCCCCGGCGACAGGACCCGCCGGGCCGGAGTTCCTACCGTCCCTTTTCGGTGACAGTCAAGCTCCCCCGCTCGTCCGACCCGCCCGGGCAGTAGATCGTGTACTTCCCCGCCTCCAGCGTCGCCGAGAAACTGCCGCTGAGACCGTCGGTGATGTTCTCCTCCTCACCAAGGACTTCTTCGCCGTCCATGATCTCCATCTCGGTCACCTTCGAGCTGCCGGCGTTTTCGATCTCGAAGACGATCGGGCCGGCGGGAGCCGTAGCGTCATGCGGATCGCAGCCTTCGTCGGTCAGCTTGAAGGCGATCTTCTTCGCATCCGCGGGCGGGTCTTCGCTTGACCCGCAAGCGGTGAGGGCGAGGGCGGAGACGAGCGCCAGGGCGGCGCAGACGGTGGTCAACAGGGACTGGCGTTTCATGCTCGAGATGCTCCTTTTCAGGCTTTTGGACGAGAGTTAGGGCACCCTAACAAAGACCGACGGATTTAGTCGGGATAGCACGTGCCCCGGGGGTCCTTTGCTGTGCCGGTATGCGAGGCAAACGACCGGCGGGCTTTCTGTGCGCGGGGCGAGCGAGAACGCGCTAGGCGGCGCTCTCGGCGGTGCCGACGCGGGCGCCCGAGCGCGAGCGCAGGCGCTCGCGGCGCCAGGGCCGCATCCCCTGCGGCCAGAGGACGAAGAGCGCCATCGGGATCGCGTAGGCGAGGTAGACGGTGACCTCGATTACGGTCGGGCTCGGCTGCAGACCGAGCATCCCGGTCAGCAGCGATCCGGAGATCGTCCCCGGCTGGACCAGCCAGGAGAGGTCGAGCGCCTGGCCCTGGAAGCTGTTGATCCAGCCGGCCTCGTGGGCGGTGTGGGCGGCGGTCGCCAGCAGGCCGGCGGCGACGAAGACGAGGACGAGGCCGGTGAAGCGGAAGAAGCGGGTGAGGTTGATGCGGACGCCGCCGCGGTAGAGCCCGAGCCCGATCGCGACGGCCGCGACCAGCCCGAGGACCGCGCCGGTCCCCGCGGCGGTGGTGTCGGTCGCGTCGTTGAAAGCGGCGAGGAGGAAGACCGAGGTCTCGAAGCCCTCGCGCAGGACGGCGAGGAAGGCCATCCCGACCAGCGCCATCATCGAGCCGGCTGCCAGAGCCGAGGCCGCCTCGCCGTGCAGCTGGGCCTTGATCCCGCGGGCATGTCGCCGCATCCAGACGATCATGTAGGTGACCGCGGTGACGGCGATCAGGCCGACCACCGTCTCCAGGCCCTCCTGGCCCTTGTCCGGCAGCTCCTGGCCGATCACCCGCAGGGCGACGGCGACGCCCGCGCAGAGCGTTACCGCGATCCCGATCCCCATCCACATCTGGCGCATCGCGTCGCGCCGTCCCTCCTTGACGAGGAAAGCGGCGATGATGCCGATGATCAGCGAGGCCTCGACGCCCTCTCGCAAGGTGATGACGAAAGTGGGGATCATCCGGGTGGTGGGTCTCCTGAGGGAGGGGGTACCGATTAGGTTGCCCTAATTAGGACGCCCGAAAACCTAGCAGGCCGCTAGGGAATCAGTCGGACGGAAGCCATGGATGTGACCATTTCCGGTGCCGCGGAGCAGCGCTGCGGCCTCCTGCGGTCCCCAAGTTCCCTGCTCGTACGGATGAACCGGGCCCGGCTCGTCGAGCAGCGGCTGGACTACCCGCCAGGTCTCCTCGATCGCCTCCTGGCGGGTGAAGAGCTGGTGCTCGCCGGCAATCGCGTCGCCGAGCAGGCGCTCGTAGGGCTCTGGGTCCTCCCCCGGCTTTTTCTCGAACAGCACCTCGAGGTCAGCCGCCTCGAAGGCCTCCTCGCCGGCCTGCTTCGCGTAGAGGCGCGTCCGCGCGCCCGGCTTCGGCTCGATCCGGATCGTCAGCTGGTTCGGTTCCGGCGTCTTACCGCGACCGACCCCCAGCCGCGGCGGCCGCTTGAAGAAGACGCTGACTTCACTCACCTTCTCCGGCAGGCACTTGCCGGCGCGGATGAAGAACGGCACCCCGGCCCAGCGCCAGTTGTCAACCTCGAGCTCGACCGCGGCGAAGGTCTCGGTGCCCGAGTCCGGCGCCACGTCCTTCACTTCCAGGTAGCCCTCGTACTGGCCGCGCACATAGCGCTTCGGGTCGGCGGCGCAGACCGCCTTGAAGAACTCCAGCTTCTTGTCGCGGACGCTGTTGGGATGGTTGCCGGTCGGCGGCTCCATGCCGACCACCCCCAGCACCTGCAGGGCGTGGTTCTGGATCACGTCGCGCATCGCCCCGACCGCGTCGTAAAAGCGGCCGCGGTCGGCGACGCCGAAGTCCTCGGCAATCGTCATCTGCACGTGGGAGACGTGCTCGCGGTTCCAGACCGGCTCCAGCAGCGAGTTGGCGAAGCGCAAGTAGGTGATGTCCATCACCGGCTCCTTGCCGAGGTAGTGGTCGATGCGGAGGATCTGCTCCTCGCGCAGGACCTCGCGCAGTTCGGCGTTGAGCTCGCGGGCCGAGTCGAGGTCGTGCCCGAACGGCTTCTCGATCACCACGTGCGCGTTCTCGGTCAGCCCCGCCTTGCCGAGACCCTGGACGACGGTGGCGAACAGCGACGGCGGGATCTCCAGGTAGAAGACCGGCTGCTCGGCGTCGCCGAGCGCCTTGCCGACGCGCTCGAAGGTGTCGGGGTCGGCGTAGTCGCCCTGCACGTAGCTGAGCCGCGCGGCGAGGCGACCGAAGACATCCTCGTCGGGGTCGCCGACGCTGGCGCCGATCGCCTCGCGGGCGTGCTGGCGCAGCTTCTCGTCATCCCAGTCGTCGATTGCGACGCCGACGATCGGGCAGCCGAGCTTTCCCCGCTCCTCCAGCCGGTAGAGCGCCCGGAAGGTCATTTTCTTCGCCAGGTCGCCGCTGATGCCGAAGATCGCCAGCACGTCGGCGGCCTTGTCGGCGTGGTTGGAAGCGCCGTGGCCCATCGCGTGGGAGGCTATATCCCCACCCACCCCAGCAGCGCTAACAGCGGAGGTCTTGCATGCAACTCGGAATCGTCGGGCTCGGTCGGATGGGGGCCAACATGGCCCGGCGCTTGATGCGCGACGGCCACGAGATCGTCGCCTACGACGTCAACCCCGACGCGGTCTCGCAGCTGGCGGGCGAGGGGGCCGAGGGCGCCGACTCGCTGGAGGACCTGGCGGCGAAGCTGAGCGCGCCGCGCTCGGTCTGGATCATGGTCCCGGCGGGCGAGATCACCGAGCAGACGGTCGAGAAGGTCGCTGCCGTCCTGGAGCGTGGCGACGCGATCGTCGACGGCGGCAACTCCTACTACCGCGACGACATCCGCCGCGCCGAAAAGGTGGGCGAGCGGGGGATCGACTACGTCGACTGCGGGACCAGCGGCGGCGTCTTCGGCCTGGAGCGCGGCTACTGCCTGATGATCGGCGGCCCGGACGAGGCGGTGGGGCGGCTCGAACCGATCTTCGCCAGCCTCGCGCCCGGGGTGGAGGCGGCGGAGCGGACGCCGGGTCGCGACGGCGACCCCCAACCGGCTGAGCAGGGCTACCTGCACTGCGGGCCGAACGGCGCCGGCCACTTCGTGAAGATGGTCCACAACGGGATCGAGTACGGGATCATGGCCGCCTACGCCGAGGGCCTGAACATCCTCCAGAACGCCAACGCCGGCAAGGTGCAGCGCGAGGCCGACGCCGAGACGGCGCCGCTCGACCACCCCGAGTTCTACCAGTACGACCTCGACCTGCCCGAGGTGGCGGAGGTCTGGCGGCGCGGCAGCGTGATCGGTTCTTGGCTGCTCGACCTGACCGCGGCGGCGCTGCAGGAATCGCCTGATCTGAGCGACTTCGCCGGCCGCGTCTCCGACTCCGGCGAGGGCCGCTGGACGGCGATCGCCGCGATCGACGAGGGGGTGCCGACGCCGGTCCTGACGACGGCGCTGCACGAGCGTTTCTACTCGCGCGGGCTCGGCGACTTCGGCGACAAAGTGCTCTCAGCGATGCGCAAGCAGTTCGGCGGGCACGACGAGAAGAAGGACTGATCCGCGATGGCGATCGAGCTCGAGGTGGCCGGCGACGAGAAGGCCGCCTCGCGGCGGGCGGCGGAGTTGATCGCTGCCGCCGGCGCCGAGGCGGTGGCCGAGCGCAGCCGCTTCGCGCTGGCGATGAGCGGCGGCCGCTCCCCCTGGGCGATGCTGGCGATCCTCGGCGAGCTGGACGAGATGCCCTGGGAGCAGACCGAGCTCTTCCAGGTCGATGAGCGGGTTGACGCTCCCGGCAGTCCCGACCGCAACCTCACCCACATGGTGCTCGGCCTTTCGATGGCCCACCAGTCGACGCTGCGGCCGATGCCGGTCACCCAGCGCGACCTCGACGCCGCCGCTCGCGAGTACGAATCGACACTGCCCGAGCGCCTCGACCTCGTCCATCTCGGCCTCGGCCCCGACGGCCACACCGCCTCCCTGGTTCCCGACGACCTCGTCCTCGACGTCACCGACCGCCGCGTGGCGATGACCGGGGGCGAGTACCAGGGCCACAAGCGGATGACCCTCACCTACCTCGCCCTCGCCGAGACCCGCCGCATCGTCTGGCTCGTCACCGGCGCCGACAAGCGCGACCCCCTGCAGAAGCTCCTGGCCGGCGACGAATCGATCCCTGCCAGCCGGGTGCGGAACGCGAACGTGGTCGTTATTGCCGATGAAAAAGCTGCTGATAGTTGTTAGCGAATTCGCTAACATATTTATATGTCTGCTTCAACCTTGATTGCGGACGTCCTTCGGCAAAGTGGCCTGAGTCAGGCTGAACTCGCTCGGCGGGCGGGCCTGCCCCGCTCTGTCCTCAATGCCTATCTGAGGGGCCATCGGGAGCCTGGGGCGGATGCCCTTCTGCGAATTGCCGCCGCCGGGGGTGTGGAGCTGGGAATCCAGAAGCGAAAGCCCCCGGTCGATCCCAAGCGGGCTGCCGAGATTCTCAGCCAGGTGCTGGGGCTTGCTGAAGCGCTTCCCTTCCGCCCAAGAGCGGACATTCCGTACCCGCCGCTGAAGGAGCGGCTCGGGAACTCCGTCTAGCCATGAACGAGTTGATCGAAAAGCTCTTGAAGATTCACGAGGCTCTCAAGGCGCAGTCGTTGCCGCACGCCTTTGGCGGCGCCATCGCTCTCGCCTACTGCGTCGAAGAGCCGAGGGGAACGCGTGACCTCGACCTCAACATATTTGTCGATGCCGGCAACGCGGAACGGGCGCTCAAGGCGCTGCCGGAGGGGGTCCGGGTCACCGACGCCGATATCGAGACCGTAAAACGAGATGGACAGACTCGCCTCTTCTGGGAGGGGGTGCCGGTGGATGTCTTCCTCAACAATCTGCCTCTGCATGAGGACGTCGGCAATAGGGTGGTCTGGGTTCCGGCACCACTCGGCAAGGGGAAGGAGATCCCGGTTTTGGATTGTGCCTCTCTGGTCGTTTTCAAGTCTTTCTTCAACCGCTACCGGGACTGGGGCGACATCGAGGCCGTCGCTCAGGCGACCCCCGAGGACGTGGACGCGGCGATGAAGACCGTCGCCGGCTTAGTTGGTGAAGACGACCCCGCTTACCGCAAACTCGCGGAGCTGGCTACTTCCAGCCGCTCCTGATCCGCCGGACCCAGTCCTCGACTTCGTTCCGGTCGAGCGATGGATTGTGGGCGAGGATCTGCTCGATGTCATGACGGTCCTTCGGGCGGTCGAGGATTGCCTTGCGTATGACGAGATGCTCCGGCGCGACGAGCGGAATCGTGCCATCGGCGAAAGGGACGATTCGAACTCGGCGCTCCATCTCCTCATGTAGGGGATCGCAGGAGAAGAAGAGGTGGATCGGGCTCTTGCCGCACTCGAGCTTGATCTGCCCTCCTTGCTCCAGCTCTCCTGCCTCGACTTCGATTCCCAGCGGGGTCAAGGCCTCGTGCACCTCCGGCCAGCGCTCAACTGGGACGAACACATTGACGTCGATGTCAACGGTCTCTCGCGGCTGCGCGTAACAGCCGAGCGCGAGGGCGCCGCCGAAGGCGTGGGGTATACCCGCCTGCTCCAGGCGCTGATGAACCGCGGTGACCTTCTCCGGGGACAGCGATCTACGCCGCCGTGTCGAGTGAGACCGCGTGGTTGCCGACGAGGCGGCCGTCGGGGTCCCACTTGCGCTTCACCTCGGCGAGGCGGGCGCAGACGTCGGGCGGGAGGATCGCGTCGGTGCCGCAGGGGCGGTCGGCGAAGTTGAAGTAGCCGCCGTCGGCCGCCCAGGGCTCCATCGCCTCGTGCATGCGGTCGAGGCCGGCCTCGACGGCTTCGCCCATCTGCGGGCTCATCACCATCCCGACGCCGAACATCACCCAGGCGGCGTCGAGATGGGAGAGGGCGCCGCCGTCCGGGTCCGGCCGCCCGAGGGCGCCGCCGAGGTGGCGGATCTCGGTCAGCAGCAGCGGCGAGCCCGACTCCGCCCCGGCGACGCCGACGAAAGCGTCGATCGCCTCGTCGGAGAGCTCGCGCAGGACCCGGTGGTGGCCCAGCCCCGGCACAGGGTGCTCGGGGTCCATGTGGATTTTGCAGAGGCCCGGCGCCGGGATCTGGCCGAAGGTGTCGAGGATCGGCTCGCCGATCTCGCGCAGCGGCGCGAAGGCGGCTTCGCCCTTCGCCTGGTCGCCGACGCAGGCGCCGTCGATCGTCAGCAGCGCTTTGCCGCGCAGGAACTCGGGCACGTCGGGGACGTCCGGCGGCCGTAAGAAGCGGACCACAGAGGTGACGTCATCGGAGACGCCGGCTGCCCACTCGCGGTAGGCGCGGACACCCTCGGCGCCGACCTCGGCCGGAAACAGCAACGCCCCGGCGTAGACGTCGGCGATCGGCACCAGGTTGACGTGCAGCGCGGTGACCACGCCGTAGTCGCCGCCGCCCCCGCGCAGCGCCCAGAAGAGGTCGGGATCGTTCTCGGCGTCGACCGTGCGCGCCTCGCCGTCGGCGGTCACCAGCTCGACCGCCCGCACCCGGTTGCAGGCGAAGCCGTAGCGCCGCCCCAGCCAGCTCAGCCCGCCGCCGAGCGTGAAGCCGGTGACGCAGACGTCGGGAGAGGTGCCCGGCAGCGAGCTCAGCCCCTTCGCCCCGGCCGCTTCGGCCAGCTCCAGCGACAGCACCCCGGCTTCGACCCGCGCCGTCTGCGCCTCGGCGTCGACCTCTACGCTGCGCATCCGCTCGGTCTTGACCAGGATCGTGTCCTCCAGCGAGCGCAGCGAGAGGGCGCCGTGGCCGCTCCCCTGCGCGGTCACCCGCAGGTCGTTCTCGGCCGCGAAGCGCACCACCTTCGCCGCGTCCTCGGCGCTCTCGATCAGGGCGACGGCGCTCGGGTGCTGGTCGGCGGCGAGATTCCAGGCCATTCGCGCCTGGTCCCAGTCGGCGTCGCTCGGCGTTGCGATCCGGCCGGCGATCGCCAGCCCGCTGAAGTCGGTCATCTGCTCTCCCTTCAGTACGTCTTTGACCCGCCCACCCTATCCCCGAGGGGGAGGACGAGCGGGTCAGAAATGTGACTCCGAGAGTCAGGCGCCGGGGATCTTGCTCTTCAGCCGCGTGAACGAGACCTCCCAGTGAACGTCGGTCTTGGTCCAGTAATCGCTGCCGACGTTTTTGGCCGAGCCGTCGGCGATCGAGATCCACTTGCGGAACTGCGGGTGGAAGAGCTCGTCTTGCGAGAGGTCGGCGTAGATGTACTTGCCCTTGTAGCCGGATCCTTCGACCACCAGCCAGGGGAAGCCCATCGTGCTGGCGCCGGGACAGTCGACGTAGGGGTCCTGTTCGCCGTTGCCGCTGAGCAGTAGGGCGTTCTTCTTCTCCCGTGCGTACTGCAGCTCGAGCCGCCACGGCTTGATCCGTTTGGTGCCGCAGTCGGGCTTGATTTCTTCGCTGCCCGGGTCCGCGCCGCCGAATTCCCCGCAGCTGCCGGTCGGCAGGCCGATCACCGGCGTGAAGCTGCGTTCCACCTTGGCGGCGGTGGGAATGCCGAGCTGCGGGCCGCCGAAGAGCTGCGGGTTGAATTCGCCCGGCATGTGGGTGGCGGTGATGTAGATCGGCTTGGTCGTGTGGAAGGTGACCCGCTCACGCCCGAAGGAATGGTCGCTGACGTCGCATTCGCCGCTCGCTTCGTGGGTGTGGTGCTGGGTCATGTTCTGGTAGCCCTTGATCTCGATCTTGAAGCGAGCCACCTCGAAGCCGTTGCCGTAGCTCGCGGCTCCCGCCGGCGCCGACAGCGCCGACCCCGGCGCCACTGCCGCGCAGAGCGCCAGCGCCAGCGCGATCGCCTTGTCCCTCGTACTCATCGTTCCTCTCCCTTCGGTTCGTGGGGCCGGCTAGTTGCCGGCCCCGATCTCGTGGTTTGCCTGGAGCAGGCGCTCCGGGTCGTAGGTGTCCCGCACCGCCCGCAGCCGCGCGGCCGTCTCGGGGGTGAAGAAGGACTCGCCGGGCACGGTGTGCTCGACGAAGTTCAGGTAGTGGCCGGCCTCGTAGGGACGGGTGGCGGCAGCGAAGCGGGCCAGGTCGGCCTCGGTCTTGGCTGCCAGCTCAGGGACGGCGATGCCGACCGCGAAGCTGGCGAAGTTGCCGGGGAGGGTGGCGACGGCGCCGCTGCCCTCCCCGGCCCGGGCCAGGGCGCCGCCGGTGTGGCGCAGCTCGACCGAGACCAGGGTCGATCCCGACTCCGGGCCGACCGCGATCACCAGCTCCTCGATCGCCCGCTCCGACAGCTCGCCGAGTAGGCTGTGGTCGGTGGCTCCCGGGACCGGCTCGCGCGGGTCCATGTGCAGATCGGCTATGCCCACCGGCGGCACCATCGCGAAGGTGTCCATCGCCGGACCGAGCTTGCGCAGCGGCTCGATCAGCTCCGCGCCCTCCGCCTCGCTGCCGAGGAAGACCGCCTCGACCACCGCGAACGATTTGCCGCGCACCGGCTCCGGCACGACCTCGAGCGGCGGGAACTGCAGCATCCGCCCGACCGAGGTGACCTCCTCGGGCACGTCCGCCGTCCAGGCCAGCCATGCCTTCAGCACCTCCTCCGTCCGCTCGAAGGGGAAGAAGAGGGCGCCGGCGTAGACCTCGGCGATCGGAAGCAGGTCGAACTCCAGCGCGGTGACGACGCCGAAGTTGCCGCCGCCGCCGCGCAGTGCCCAGAACAGGTCCAGTTCGCTGGTGGCAGTGGCGGTGCGGATCTCGCCGTCGGCGGTGACGACCTCGATCGCGGTGACGCTGTTGGCGGCGAGGCCGTGCTTGCGCGCGTACCAGCCCAGGCCGCCGCCGAGGCTGTAGCCGGCGACGCTGACGTCGGGGGTCGAGCCGTGCAGGGCGGCGAGTCCGAGCTCGGAGGCCTGCGGGACCAGGTCTTCCCAGCGGGCGCCGGCGCCGACCCGGGCGCGGCGCGCCGGGGCGTCGATCGAGACCCGGTCCATCGCCGTCGTCTTAAGCAGGATCGAGTCCTCCAGCGAGCCCATCGGGGCGGCGTTGTGGCCGGTCCGCTGCGGCGCGATGCGGAGGCCTTCGGCAGCGGCGAAGCGGATCGTCGCCGCGACTTCCTTGGTGTGACGGGGGACGACGATCGCCGCCGGGCGCTGGTCGACGGTGATGTTGAAGCCGCCGC
>JBQCCT010000203.1:0-12084 GCA_051961955.1 Solirubrobacterales bacterium | reverse complement strand
CCGAGCTGAAAGCGATGATCGAGGCCGCCCTGCCGGGCGCCGAGGTCGAGGTCCGCGACGAAGACGACAGCGGCCACCACCTGCTCGCCGAAGTGAAGGCGTCGCAGTTCGAGGGCCTCTCGCGGCTCGACCAGCACCGCTTGGTCAAGGCGGCGGTCAAAGCGCGCTTCGACGACGGCACGATCCACGCGCTGTCGGTGAAAACCAGCGTTCCTCGCTGACTCCGCGTTCTCTTAGACAAAAAGTTACGCTTCTGTGCGCCACGCGCGCGCTTTTTCCTTCTACGCTGGAGCCATGAAGCTGATGCGATCCACCTGGACCGATTCTCGCCTCGACGATTTCAAGCAGAGCGTCGATGAACGCTTCACCGACCTGGGGCAGCGGGTAGACCGCTTGAGCGACGGGGTCGACAAGATCCAGCAGACGATGGTCCACGGATTCATCGCGATGATGGTCGGCATGATGACCGGCTTCCTCGCTCTTGCCGGGGTCCTCATCACCAAGCTTTGAAGGCCGAGACCGCCGTCTCCCTACAATTGCCCCATGGCCGACCCAGAGCTGAAATCCAAAGTCGAAGAACTGATCGCCGCCAACCCGGTCCTGCTGTTCATGAAAGGGACCCCGGACATGCCGCGCTGCGGTTTCTCGATGCGCGTGGTCCAGGTGCTTGATCAGGTCGACGTCGACTACGGCGCGATCGACGTCCTCCCCGCGCTGCAGCCGCTGCGCGAAGTGACGGCGGAGATCTCCGACTGGCAGACCTTCCCCCAGCTCTACGTCAACGGCGAGCTGCTAGGCGGCTGCGACATCGTCGAGGAGATGTTCGAGTCCGGCGAACTGGCCGAGGCCCTCGGCGTCGATCAGCCCGAGAACGCCCAAGTCCCACAGGCGACGCAGCCCGCATCTCCGCAGC
This sequence comes from Solirubrobacterales bacterium, assembly GCA_051961955.1. Taxonomy (GTDB): domain Bacteria; phylum Actinomycetota; class Thermoleophilia; order Solirubrobacterales; family 70-9; genus VAYN01. Next base: position 11,171 of record JBQCCT010000203.1, on the reverse strand, counting down.
AGTCCCCCCCACTGCAGATCGAATAGCTGGAGCCGGGGGTTGATCTCGGCGAATAAATTTTCTGACTAAACGGATCATTATCCTGTAGCATGGGGCGATTCGCAAACTCCCTCGCTGGGAGAGAAGCCGGCACCTGGGGCCACTGAAACGAGCCCACCGGTTTGGGCGAGGAGATGATTCGCCGTGACGTACCTGAAGCTGGCGGGACTGGCCGCCGCAACCGCTCTGCTGTTGACCATGTCGCTCAGCGGCACGGCCTCGGGCACCATCCTCTGCGAAACCAGCGGCAACCCCTGCGCGAACGAAGGCTATTACGACGTCGGCACGATGATCGAATCGACGCTGAAGTCCGGCACGAAATCGGTGTTGAAAATGGGCGTCAACACGGCCGAATGCAGCGAATCGACGCTCGGGGTGGAAGAGACCAACCACGGTGGCGGAACCACCGAAGTGGTCGGGTCCGTCTCAACGCTGACCTTCGGAAGCTGCAGCTGCACGATGACGGTCCTCAAAAAGGGCATCGTGGCGGTCGCCTGGACGAGCGGCACCAACAACGGCAACGTGTCCGGGGAAGGCACGGAAGTGCATACCGTCTGCGGCGGCATAACCTGCAACTACGGGGGCTTGGTCAAAGAACACTTCACCCTGGAAGGTGGCGCAAGCGCCGTCTGGAAGGCCGCCGAAGCGGTCCTGATCAAGCAGGAAGGAAGCTTCCTGTGCAGCACGACCGCGAAATGGTCCGCCGAATACGCGGTATCGAAACCAAGCCCGCTGGATGTCGAGGAAACCCTCACCGATCCGACCCTGAAACCGGCCTCGCCGACCATCAGCTTCAAAGGGTCCATTGCGGGCGCCATCAAAAACATCAAAGTCAAAAACGAAGGACCCGTCGTCGCCACACTCGGGAAAGTAGCGGGGGCTCAGCTGGTCGAGGAAAACGGGAAACAGGCGGAAGGCAACTTCAGATTCCTCACGAACGGGAGCTGCAAAATCCCGCTAGGCGAACTGAACAAAGGATCGGAATGCACGGTTCCGATCGAATTCGTCTCGGGAACCGCAGGCATCAAAGCCACCTACACACTGCGATACGGGAGCCGCGTCACTCCTGAAAGTCAGGTCGCTTCGATAACGCTAGAAAGCTAGACCGCAGCCGCCTGTTCGGCTGCGTCCTCTTTGACCTGGAAAGAGGAGCCGCAGCCGCAGGCCGCAACCACGTTCGGGTTGTTGACCTGGAAACCGGCACCCTGAAGGCCTTCGACGTAGTCGACCTCCGAGCCGAAGACGAACTGCATGCTCACCTTGTCGACGACGACGGAAACGCCGTCGACCTCGAAGACATGGTCGTCATCCTTGGCCTTGTCGAAGGCGAGCGCGTACTGGAAGCCCGAGCAACCGCCCCCGCGAACAGCGACCCGCAGCGCCTGCTCGGCGCCCTCGGCCTGAGACCCGAGCAGCTCGCCGATCTTCTCGACGGCCTCGTCGGTCAGGGTGATCGCGGCTTGAGGCGTATCGCTCACTTCACAAAGTGTAGCGAGCGGGACCGCTCTCTTTACGAGACCGCGTGTCTAAAATCGCGCTGTGACCCCTGGAGAGACCGCGGTCGTCTGCGACACGACCGGATACCTGCCTGCCGATCTGCTGGCTGAGCGGAACATCAAGACGATCAGCCTCTACGTCTCGGTCGACGGCGAGCAGGAGAGGGAGGCGGAGATCACCGACTACGCCGAGTTCTACGAGCGACTGCGCGCTTCCGAGGGTGGGGCGACCACTTCGCAGCCCTCGATCGGCGACTTCCTCGCGGTCTACGAGCCGCTGCTCGACGAAGGCAGGGAAGTCGTCTCGATCCACATCTCGGCCGGCATCTCGGGGACCTTCGAGGCCGCCGGACAGGCGCGTGAGCGGCTTACCGAGGAAGGCAAGGGGGGCGAGCGGATCCACGTGATGGACTCGCGCTCCGCTGCCGGCGGCATGGGTCTTTGCGCCCTCGGCGCCTCCACCGCCGCCAGGGCCGGCGCCGATGGGCCGGGCGTCCTGGCGCAGGCCAAGGAGACGCGCAACTCGCTGAAGATGTGGTTCGCGATCGACACCCTCGAGTACCTGCGCCGCGGCGGCCGCATCGGCGGCGCCCGCGCCTGGATCGGCAGCGCCCTCAAGATCAAGCCGATCCTCACCCTCGAGGAGGAGATCACTCCGGTCGAGCGCGTCCGCACCCGCGCCCGCTCGCTGGAGCGGCTGCGCGGCTACGCGCGCCAGCGTCACGAGTCCGGCGCCGACGGCTGGGTCGTCCAGCACATCCAGGACAAAGAGACCGCCGACGCGCTGATCGAAGACTGCTACGAGATCTTCGGCGGCGACCCCGTCTTCATCTCCGAGGTCGGCCCCGTCCTCGGCGCCCATGTCGGCCCGGGTCTGCTCGGCGTCGGCAGCGTGCGGACCGAGCTCGTCAGCTAGACGCGTCTACGGCGGCGACGCATGGCGCGTACGCCGACGAAGAAGCCGATCGCGGCGGCGCCGACGATCAGCTGCGGTTTGTGCTCCTCGACCTGACGGCGCCAGTCGGTCAGCTCGTTGACGCGCACGCGCAGGGCTTCGACCGAGGAGCCGAGCTGGTGGCGCCTGAGCTCGATGTCGCGGCGAATCTCCGCCGGGGAACGGCCAGGGGCACCAGTGCTCACGAAGTCTCCTTTTCCAGCATCTCTTTGGTCAGCTTCGCCTCCTCGATCGCCTGCTGAGGCACCGGCGGCGACCCCGCGCGCACCGAGCGGTAAGCAACGAAACCGGCGAGGGCGGCGAGCAGGAGGAAGGCCGCGGCGGTGACAAAGTAGCCGGCCCAGATGTTGCCGCTGAAGACTTCTTCGCCCAGCAACCAGGCGATGCCGTGGAAGATCATGATCAGCGCCAGGAAGGCGAAGGTGCCGGCGGCAGCACCGACCACGGAGCCGCGGAGGATCTTGCCGACTTTCTCGGAGACCTCCGCCTTCGCCAGCTCGATCTCCTCGCGGACGAGGGTCGAGGCGTTCTCGGAGACTTCGACGACGAGGTCGGCGAGGGTGCGGTCCTCGGGCGGCGGCTCCGGCGGGGGGATCGGCGGCGGGGTCTGGACGGGCTCGGGCATCGGCGCTCCTACTCCGGCGGGTCTTCTTTGTAGAGGCGGCGGTAGAGCATTGCCGCGACCCGCGTAGCGACGATGCTCGCCGCGGCGCCGGTGGCGGCCAGGAGGCCGCTCCAGACGAGGCGCTTGACCAGCTCGTTGTCCACTTAGACCAAACCTTTCCCCATGCGAAGTCGGCAGTAAACCATGTCACGGCGCAAACGGTGGGCGCTCGCGCCCAAACCGCTCACCGCGGCTCCAAGCCGTCGCAGATCGTCGTCACCAGGAGGTCGCTCGCTTCGTCGAAGTCGGTGTCGGAAGCTGGGATCGTCTCGAAGATCCAGCCGGATAGCAACTGCTCGACCGCGCCGTAGAAGGACATCGAGGCGAACATCGGCGCCACGTCGCCGCGGAAGGCGCCGCTCTCCTGCCCCTCGGCGACGATCTTGGCAATCGACTCGTACGCACGGCGGATCTCCTCCAGGTGGGTTTTCCCAAACGAGTTAGCCGCCCGCGTCACCTCGACGATGATCACCTTCATCAGCTCCGGGTCGTGGCGGTAGGACTCGAAGATGAAGGTGGCGACGGCGCCGAGCTTCTCGCGCGGGCTGGCGCCGGTGCGGTCGGCCTCCTCGATCGCCGCCAGCAGCAGCGACCAGCGCTCGACGAAGAGTTCGTTCAGGACCTCGTCCTTGGAGCTGAAGTAGTGGTAGACGAGCCCGTAGGCGACCCCCGCCTCGTCGGCGATATCGGAGACGCGGGTGCCGTGGAAGCCCTGGCGGGCGAAGACGCGAACGGCAGCGTCGAGGATGAGGCGGCGCTTGTCGGCGGGTGGCGCCTGGGCCATCAGCGGCTCTCCGTCGGCTGCGGCCAGGCGTAGGCGCCTGGCTGGCGGTTGGCGAGGGAGGGCAGCGACTCGCGGACGCGGTACAGCACCGCGAGGTCGAGCTCGGCGGCGACGAAGCACTCCTCGTCGGGCGCGGTGGCGAGCACCACTCCCCAGGGGTCGACGATCATCGAGCGGCCGAAGGAGCTGTAGTGCGGCGGCGCCTCGCCGACCTGGTTAGGCGCGAGGACGAAGAGTTGGTTCTCGATCGCCCGGGCGCGCAGCAGCACTTCCCAGTGGTCGCGGCCGGTGGCGAGGGTGAAGGCCGAGGGGACGACGATCAGCTGGGCGCCGCGCAAGGCGAGGATGCGGAAGAGCTCCGGGAAGCGGAGGTCATAACAGACGGTGAGGCCGGCGACCAGGTCGCCGACCGGCGCCGCCACCACTTCGCTGCCGGCCTGCTCGTGGGCCGACTCGCGGTAGCGGACGCCGCCGGCGTCTACGTCGAACATGTGGATCTTGCGGTAGACGGCGAGATCCTCGCCGTCGGGGCCGATCAGGACCGAGGTGTTTAAGGCCTTCTCCCCCTCGCTTCCCCGCTCCGAGATGCTGCCGGCGAGCAGGTGGATGCCGAGATCGCGTGCCCACCCGCGGGCGCCGCTCAAACTCGGCCCGTCGAGCGGCTCGGCCCCGGCGACCAGTTCGGCGCCCTCGGCGAGCAGGTTCCACTTCTCCGGCAAGGCGACTAGTTCGGCCCCATCGGCAGCCGCCGCCCGCACCAGGCGCTCGGCCGCGTCCAGGTTCCGCGCCTTGTCGCCGCTTGAATTGAGCTGTACCGCCGCTACACGCACCGCCAGTCCTCCATTGATTGACCAGTCAATCGGGGAGGAAAGTATATGAGCGTCCTCTACCTGAGCAGGCCGCTCAGATCAGAGCGCAGCGACTGCCTCAACCTCGATCATCATCTCGGGACGCGCCAGCGCAGTGACCTCGAGGGCGGTCGAGGCTGGTTGCGGGCCCTCGATGAAACGGCCCTTGATCTGCGTGTAGTCGAGGAGCCGACCGATGTCGGTCAGGAAGACGGTCAACTTGACCACGTCGGCGAAGGAAGCACCGGCTTCCTCGAGGACTGCCTGCAGGTTCTGGAACACCTGCTCTGCCTGAGCCTCGAAGTCGTTCTCCCCCGCCAGCTGCCCCTTAGCGAGAAACCGGCGCGATCCTGCCATGACCACGGATTCAACTGAGTCTTGTTCATCTCTCTCGAACCTCCGGATTCGGTAGTTGCGTTTCGCCGGATTATCTAGAGACCCATTATCTGGGCGACTATCCGGTCGAACACGGGAGTCGGGAGCAGCGGTTTCAGCCGCGCCTGCACCTTGGCGTCGAGACCGACCAGGTAACGGGTGCGGGGGCGGCTCGATTCGAGGGCGTGGGCGATCGCCTTGGCGACCTTCTCGGGCGGGATGCCACGCGCGGCGGTGGCTTGGATCACCTTGCGGAACTTCTCGATCGCGGCGCCGTAGAGGAGATCGGTCTTCGGCGCCTTGGCTTCGATCTCGGCCGCCTTGCGCTCGCCGCGCTGCCAGATCGGCGTGTCGATCGAGCCGGGCTCGACGATCGCGACCCGCAGACCCCACGGCCGCAGCTCCTGGCGGAAGACGTCGCCGATCGCCTCGGTCCCGAACTTGGAGGCGTGGTAGGGGCCGCCGAAGGGGAAGGCGATGCGGCCGCCGATCGAGCTGACGAAGACGACCCGGCCTCTGGCCTTGCGGATCGCGTGCAGCAGCGCCTGGGTCACCGCCACGTGGGCGACGAGGTTGACCTCGAGCTGGCGGCGGAAGTCCTCCAGCGGGATCGTCTCCAGCGGCCCGGGGATGGCGACGCCGGCGTTGTTGACGAGGCCGTGGAGCCCGTTCTCGCTCTCCTCCTCGACCTGCGCCGCGACGGCCGCGATCTGCTCTGGGTCGGTGACGTCAAGGATCACCGGCGTCAGCCGCTCCGAGCCGGCCTGGCGCAGGCTCTTCCCGTCAGCCGGATCGCGGAAGCCGGCGAAAACCCGCCAGCCGGAGGCGTCGAGCCGCAGCGCGGTAGCGCGGCCGATGCCGGTTGAGGCTCCGGTGACGAGGACCGATCGCACGAGCCGAGGCTACCGGCCGGCCCCAACTGGGGCGTAACCTTGTGTTGTCGTGTACGACCCCAGTCAGGACGACGCTGAGCGCAAGCAGGTCACGATCCTGTTTGCCGACGTCAGCGGCTCGATGGATCTGGCCGAGCAGGAGGATCCGGAGGAGTGGCGCAAGATCATGCAGCGCTTCTTCTCGCTGCTGGCCGAGACCGTCACCCGCTTCGAGGGCACCGTCGACAAGTTCACCGGCGACGGGATCATGGCCGTCTTCGGGGCGCCGATCGCCCATGAGGACCACGCGCGCCGTGCCTGTTACGCCGCCCTGCAGATGCTCGACGACGTCGCCGAGTACGCGGCGGAGCTGCGTCGCGCCAAGGGGCTCAACTTCTCGACCCGGATCGGGATCAACTCCGGCGAGGTGGTCGCCGGCGCAATCGGCGAGGGCGGCGGCTCCTACACCGCGATCGGCCACACCGTCGGCCTCGCCCAGCGGATGGAGGCGCTGGCCGAGCCGGGCAAGGCCTACCTGACCGAAAACACCGCCGAGCTGGCGCGCGGCTTCCTCGACCTCCGCGACCTCGGCGAGTTCGAGATCAAGGGCGCGAGCCGGCCGGTCCAGGTCTTCGAGCTGGCCGGCGTCGGCCAGGCGCGTTCCCGCCTCGACCTCGCCCGCGAGCGCGGCTTCTCCCGCTTCGTCGGCCGCGAGCGCGAGATCGAGCGGCTGCAGGAGGGGCTGCGGCGTGCCGAGGCCGGCGAGGCGACCGCGCTTGGCATCGTCGCCGAAGCCGGCGTCGGCAAGAGCCGCCTCTACCACGAGTTCGTCGGGCGCTGCCGCGGCGACGGGGTTGAGGTCTTCGAAGCCCAAGGCCAGGCGCACGGCAAGTCGATCCCTTTCATGCCGATCCTGCAGATGCTGCGCGCCTTCTTCGCGATCGAGGACAACGAATCTGAGCAGGCGACGCGGGAGAAGATCGCCGGGCGGGCGCTGCTGCTCGACGCCGCCTTCGCCGACGATCTGCCGCTGCTGTTCGACTTCCTCGGCGTTCCCGACCCCGACCGGCCGGTGCCGCAGATGAGCCCGGAGGCGCGCCAGCGCTCGCTGGCCGAAGTCCTCTGCCGCCTGACCGGCAACCCGGCGCGGCGCAAGACCCTGGTGCTCGTCGTTGAGGACCTGCACTGGGTCGATGAGGGCAGCCAGACAATGCTGAACGGGCTGATCGATGGCTTCGGGGGGACGAAGACGCTGGTCCTCGTCAACTACCGCCCCGAGTACGCGCCGCCGTGGGGCGAGAGCCCCTGCTGGGAGGCGATCGAGCTGGCGCCGCTGCGTCGCGACGACACGCGCGAGCTGCTGCGCGACCTCGCCGGCGAGGACCCCTCGCTCGACGGCCTCGATGAGCCGATCCACGAGCGCACCGGCGGCAACCCTTTCTTCATCGAGGAGATCGTCCGCGAGCTCGCCGAGTCCGGTTACCTGGAGGGCGAGCGCGGCGCCTACCGTCTCGCCAAACCGATCGAGGATGCGGGCGTGCCGGTCACCGTGCAGGCGGTGCTGGCGGCTCGGATCGACCGCCTCGGTCACGACGCCAAGCACCTGCTGCAGGTCGCCTCGGTTTTGGGCAAGGAGGTGAGCGCGGAGGCGCTAGGCATGGCGGCTGGGCTGGCCGAGGAGGAGATCGAGCCGGCCCTGCAGGAGCTGATCGCGGGCGGCTTCCTCTACGAAGCCGAGCTCTACCCGCAGCGGCTGCTCGCCTTCCGCCACCCGCTCACCCGCGAGGTCGCCTACGGCACCCAGCTTGCCGAGCAGCGGGCGGCGACCCACGCAGCGGCGGCGCGGGCGCTGATCGCGCTCAACCCCGGGGACCGCTGGGACGAGCTGGCGGCGCTGATCGCCGACCACCTGAAGCAGGGCGGCGAGACGCTGGAAGCGGCGCGCTGGTCAGCCCGCGCCGCCCACTGGGCCGGCCACAGCCGCCCGCACGACGCGCTCCGCCTCTGGCATGACGTGATGGAGCTGACCGCCGAGCTTGAGGAGAACGACGAGGTCGCGGCGCTGGCGATCCACTCGCGGTTGCTGCAGCTTCAATACGCCTGGCGGGTGGGTATGAGTCGCGAGGAAGAAAGCTGGCTAGCGGCCGAAGCCGAGGAGATCGCAGAGCGGAAGAACGACCTGCACTCGCTGGTGCTGCTCAAGGTCGCGACCGCGGTGCGGCCCGGGCTCCCCCACCACGGCCCGACCTGGCTGGCGGCCGTGCGCGAGACGGTCGAGCTCGCCGACCGGACCGGCGACCGCCACCTGCGGGCCGCGGTGCGCGGCGCCGGTGCCTACGCCTATCTCTGCAATGCCGACCTAGAGGGGTTCGAGCGCATCCTCGACGAGATGCTCGAGATCGTCGGCGACGACGGCTCGGTCGGCGCCGGCATCGTGCTCGGCAGCCCGATTGCCTGGGGCCTGATGGGCAAGGGCATGGTGCGGCGCGACCAGCTCGAATTCGAGGCGGCCGAAGAGCTCTTCGAGCGCGCCCTGCAAGCCGCCCTGGAGGAAGACGACCCGGAGACCGCGAGCTGGGTCCGCAGCAACCAGGCGAGCGTGATGATCCGCCGGGACCCGGAGGCGGGGCTGGCGATCGCCCGGCGCAACGTCGAGCTGACCGACCGCCTCGGCGACGTCTTCTCCCGCAGCCTTGCCCTCTCCAACCTAGCCTGGGCGCAGCTGATCGCGGAGGAAAACGAGGCGGCACTGGAATCGATCGAGGAGTCCGAGCGCGTCTACCGCGAGGCGATGGACAACGGCGGCGAGATGGAGGGCTGGCGCGGCCAGTTGCGCGCCCGGGCTCTAATCACGGTCGGCCGCGAGGAGGAGGCGCTGCAGGTGGCGGAGGCCGCCGCCCGCATAACCCGCGAGCGGCACATGCTCTGGACCTACCCCGTAGCCATGCTGACCCTAGCCCGCGCCCGAACCGCCGCCGGCGTCGACGGCGCAGACGAAGCCTTCGAAGAGGCAGAACGCGTCGCCCGCGAAACCGGAGCAGCGACCCTTATAGAGGACATCAAAGCCGAGCGCGAGCAGTTGGAGAGCAGCGCCGGGCAGGTGTACTAGCCGCAGACATTGGTGTAGCACCTGATGTTCCAAGTGCTACACTCGATCTATGCCGACCACCAAGCCCCGCTACACGCTCACCGATACGGGCGCACTCCGCGAGCAGCTGGACGAGGCGCAACGACGCTGGCCTGACGTCCAAGATCGCAAGGAGTTGCTGCTCCGGCTCACCGCTGCTGGGAGGAGGGCGATCAAGCGGGAAGCAGAGGAGCGCAGAAGCGCGATCGAGGAAACGGCTGGCTTACTTACCGACGTCTACCGGCCGGACGAGCTCAAGCAATTGCGCGAAGACTGGCCCGAGTGATCATCCTCGACGCCAGCGTGTTGATCGCCCATCTGGATGGCTCCGATCGGCACCACGAGAAAGCCCGGAACCTACTTGAGGTAAATAGCGGCCAGCCGCTGGGGATGAGTTCCATCACCCTTGCTGAGACGCTTGTCTCGCCCGCTCGGGCGGGGCGCTTAGGCGACGCAGAAGCGGCCCTGCAGCAGCTCGGCGTTCAGGAGTTGCCGATGGGGGCGGGTGCACCCGGGCAGCTGGCAGAAATGCGCGCCGAGGTCGGCCTGAAGATGCCGGATTGCTGTGTCCTCCTAGCCGCCCAAGACTACGACGGCACCATCGCCAGTTTTGACGCAGACCTGCTCTCGGCGGCGCGGAAGCTGGGACTGAAGGCAGTTCAATAGAGGTTTCCGATATGCGGCTAACTCCGCCGCTCGAGCTCGGCGACCATCAGCTTGGTGTGGAGGGCGGCGATGAAGTCCTTGAGGGGTTGGGCGCCGGCTTCGAGCAGCTCGACCACTCGCTCCGGGGGGACCTCGCCGGCCAGGCGCTCCATGACCATGTCCACCTCTTGGTGGACCAGCTCTTCCAGGGCGGCTTTGTAGCGGAGGGTGTCGTAGACGGTGAAACCGATCTGCTCGTCGTAGCCGCCGGCGCGGAAGCGGCTGATCGCCTCGATGATGGTCACGTCTGAGGGTGAATAGCCGCGGCTGTTGGGAGTGAGTACTTCCAGCTCGGCGAGGCGGTCTAGTACCTCTTTCGGCACGCCGTAGCGTTTGCGTACCTCGGCGGCGCTGGTGCGGGAGCGCTCGCCGGCGAGCGCGCGGTCGAGGATCTGGTCGCCGAGCTCGAGCATCGCTTCGGCCCGGTCGGGGTCTTCGTCGAGCACGTTCTTGATCGCCTTCAGCGGCAGGAAGCGCTCCTCCTGCAGGCGCTTGATCAGCTTGATCCGGTCGACGAACTCGGGCGGGTAGTAGGCCATGTTGCGGCTGGTCTTGACCGGCTCCGGCAAAAGGCCCTCGCGCAGGTAGTGCTTGATCGTCGGCGCCGGCACCCCGGAGGCCTCGGCCAGCTCGCGCATCCGCAGCAATCCGTTTTCGGCCGACGGGCCGATTTCGGTCCGTATAGGACTGTTTTCGTCCCGTCGGCGGTTGGTGCCGTTGGCGCTCATGCGCGGAACTCCCCGGGCGCGCCGACCCCGGGTCCGGCGGCGGCGCCGGACTCCTTCATCGCCGCAATCTCCGCCTCCGAGTAGCCGGCTTCGGCCAGCACCTCGTCGGTGTGCTCGCCGAAGGCCGGCGCCGGGCGGCCGGTGTCGGCGGGGGTGCGGCTCATTTTCACCGGCATCCCCAGCTGGCGCACCGTCCCCAGCTCGGGCTGCGCCAGCTCGACGACCATCTCGCGCGCCCGCACCAGCTCCGAGTCGAGCGCCTCGTCGAGGTCGAGGACCGGCTCGATGCAGCAGTCGCGCTCGTCGTTGAAGGCTTTCCATTCGTCGCGCGAGCGCGCGCGGAAGACATCGGCCACCTCGGCCCAGGCCTCCGAGCCCGGCGCCTCGAACTGCTTCTCGACCAGGTCGGGACGGTCGACGCCGTTGCAGAAGGCGGCCCAGAACTTCGGCTCCAGGGCGCCGCAGGTGACCCAGCCGTCGGCGGCCTCGTAGGGCAGGTAACAGACGAGGCCGCCGGCCAGCTGCTGCTCGCCGCGCCGCGGCACCTCGCCGTCGCAGAAGTAGCGGCCGGCGACCAT
>JBQCCT010000202.1:0-9078 GCA_051961955.1 Solirubrobacterales bacterium | reverse complement strand
GGGGTAATACCCGCCGGACAAACAGCGGGGAGGGTCCGTCGGGTATTACCCCGCCTCCCATAGGCTCCGGCCGTGCGAGTAATCGATGTCATGCACCTCGGGCGGCCGCATGTGATCGGTTGCTGGGAGGTGGACGGCGTGCTGGTTGATCCGGGGCCGGAGTCGTCGCTGTCCACGGTTTTGGAGACGATCGGCGGGGAGCAGCCGGGGGCTGTTTTGCTGACTCATATTCATCTCGACCACGCGGCTGCCACCGGGGCGATGGTGGAGCGGTGGCCTGGGCTCGAGGTGTATGTGCACGAGCGTGGTGCGCCGCATTTGATCGATCCCTCGAAGCTGCTGGCTAGCGCCGAGCGACTCTATGGCGAGAAACTGGAATACCTCTGGGGCAAGATCTTGCCGGTCCCCGAGCGCAATGTCCGCGTCCTCGCCGGTGGCGAGAGCGTGTTCGGGATGCGGGTCGCCTACACCCCCGGTCACGCCTCCCACCACGTCTGCTATTTCCACGAAGACAGCGGCACCGCCTTCTGCGGCGACGTCGCCGCCTGCCGCATCCCGCCTTCGAACCTGGTCCTACCCCCCACTCCCCCGCCCGACATCGACGTCGAGACCTGGGAAGCTTCACTCGACCTCGTCGCCGGCTGGAAGCCGCGGCGTCTCGCCCTCACCCACTTCGGCGCCGTCGAAGACGACGTCCCCGGCCACATCGAGACCGTACGGGCGAAATTGCGCCAGGAGGCCGAGCTCGCCCGCCAGATGCCGCATGAGCAATACGACGAGGACCTCGAGCGCCGGCTCCGTGAACAGCTCACCGGGGAAGGCATGAGCGAGGAGACCGCAGAGGAGCTCCTCCAGGCCGTCCCCACCGCCTACCAATGGGGCGGCCTCGACCGCTACTGGCGCAGGAAAGCCGAGCGCGAAGCGGCCTAGTCCGAGACCTCAGAGGACGGGGCGAGGTGCTCACGCATGCGCTCGACGGCCTCTTCGATGCGCTCGTCGGGGGTGGTGAGGGCGATGCGGAAAAAGCCCTCACCACTCGGCCCGTACATCGAGCCGGGTGAGACGACGACAGCTGCCTCCTCGAGTACGAGCTCGCAGAAGGAGGTCGAGGTGTGGTTCTCCGGGACCGGTGCCCAAACGTAGATCGTCCCTTTGGGCGCGGTGACCTCGACCCCGATCTCGCTCAGGGCGGAGACGACGAGGTCGCGGCGGCGGGTGTAGGTCTCATTCATCCGCTGCAGTGGCTCGTTCGGCCCCTGGAGGGCGGCGACCCCGGCCATCTGGATCGCTTCGAAGAGACCGGAGTCGATATTGGTCTTCAGCCGCCAGTAGGTTTGGATCGCTTCGGCGTTGCCGAGGACCGCCGCGCAGCGCCAGCCAGTCATGTTGTAGCCCTTGGAGAGCGAGAAGACCTCGACGCCGACCTCCTTGGCGCCGGGCGTGGCGAGGAAGCTGGGGGCCACGTAGCCGTCGTAGGTCGTCTCCGAGTAGGCGTTGTCGTGGACGACAAGGATTTCGTGCTCACGGGCGAACTCGATCACCTGCTCGAAGAAGCCGTCCGGTACCACGGCGCCGGTCGGGTTGTTCGGGTAGTTGATGAACATCAGTCGTGCTTTGGCAGCGATCTCTGCGGACACGGCGCCGAGGTCGGGCGCGAAGCCCAGCTCGGGCACCAGCGGCAACAGCTCCGCCCTGGCGCCGGCGAGGATCGGACCGCCGGTGTAGACCGGGTAGCCGGGGTCGGAGGCGAGCGCGACCTCGCCCGGGTCGAGGAAGGCGAAGCAGAGGTTGTAGATGCACTCCTTGGCGCCGATCGCCGGGATCACCTCCGAGGCGGGGTCGATCTCGACCCCGAAGCGGCGGTCGTAGAACTCGGCAAAGGCAGACCGGAACTCCTCACGACCGCGGTTACTCGGGTATTGGTGATAAGCGGGGTTGGCGACCGCCTCCTGCATCGCCTCGACGATGTGTCCGTAGGTCGGCTGGTCCGGGTCGCCGATCCCGAGGCTGATCACGTCGATCCCGGCAGCACGCTTATCGGCGATCTGCTGCTCGAGTTCCTGGAACTTGTAGGGAGGGATGGCCTCCAGGCGCTTCGATGGCTGGGCGATGCTCATTGGGCGCGGGAATCTAGCGACTCGGGCAGGCGACGCCGTCACTCGCCGTCCTGCTCGGCCAGCGCCTCGATCAGCTCCGGCGAGAGCTCGCCGCGGAAGACCGGCTCGGCCCAGCCGTTGAGCCGCACCGCCAGGTCGTCGCCGATCTCGACCTCCAGCTCGCCGCCTTCGAGCTCAACCGTGATCGGGCTCTGCGAGCCGCGGAGGAAGGCGGTGACGGCGGCGCCGCTGGCGCCGGTGCCGGAGGAGAGCGTCTCCCCCACGCCGCGCTCGAAGATCCGCGCCCGCACCCGGCTGCTGTTGATCTCCAGGAAGGAGACGTTGGTGCGGTTGGGAAACAGCTCGTGCCCTTCGATCCCGGGGCCGATCGCGCCGAGGTCGAGCTCGTCGAGCTCCGCGCCGACGACGATCGCGCACTGCGGGTTGCCGATCGAGACATGCTGGAACTCCCAGCTTCGGCCGCCGGCCTCGAGCGTGCCGCGACCGTCCTCCCCGCCCGAGGGGAAGTCCTTGGAGGTAGTCGAAGCGCGGCCCATGTCGACCGAGCAGGTCAGCTCGCCGGTGATCGTCGGCCGGATCGGCCCGGCGACGGTGCCGATCGCGAACTCGTCTCGGTCGGTCCAGCCGTTGCGCCGCAGGTAGAGGATCGCCTCACGGGCGCCGTTGCCGGAGAGCTCGGCCTCGGAGCCGTCGGGGTTGAAGATCCGCAGGTCGGCAACAAACGCGGGGTCCTCACTGTGCGAGAGCAGCAGGATCCCATCGGCCCCGACGCCGAAGTGCTGATCGCAGAGCCACTCGATCCGCGTCTCGGTCAGCTCCCACGGCAACCGATCCCGCTCGAGGATCAAATAGTCGTTCCCCAGCGCCTGCCACTTCTCGAATTTCACGCGAGCCAGCCTATTGACTCCGCCGGGCCGAAAATACGCCTATATGGAGGGAAATAGTCCCGTCAGCATCTGGGCTGCGACCTCGGGGTCGCTGAGGCCGGTGCGGTCGAGCCAGCGGAGGGCGGGGATTTTGCGCATCCAGGTCAACTGGCGGCGGGCGTAGTTGCGGGAGCGCTTCTTCATCGTCTCGAGATCGCCGGCGAGGAGCTCGTCGAAGCCGAGGGCTTTGCGGGCCGTGCGGCCGGGGCCGAGAGCGTCGGCTCGGCGGGCCTCCTCGGCGGCGCCGGCAGCGACTATCGCCTCGACGCGGCCGTCGATCCGCTCGTAGAGCTGGGCCCGGTCCATGTCGAGGCCGAAGATCGTCGTCGGGTGACGCGTGTCCGGTGCCCAGAGCTCGGACTGCTCCGATTCCGGTGGCACTTTCTCCAGCGAGAGCTCTGCCAGCGCCGCCCGCAGATACAAGCCCGTCCCCCCCACCACGATCGGCCGTCGCCCCGCCGCCAGGGCCTGGTCTATCTCCTGATGGGCGAGCGGCATGTAGTCGCCGACCGAGAAGTCCGAAGTGATCGGGACGAAGCTCAGCAGGCGATGCTCCAACCGTCGCTGCTCCTTGGCCATCGCCGCCCCCGTCAGCACCTCCAGCCCCTCGTAGACCTGCAGCGCGTCGCAGTTGATCGCGACCGGGTCCTCGCCGCGCTCCCGCAGCAACTCGGCCAGCTCAATGGCCACCCCGGTCTTGCCGACTCCGGTGGGACCGAAGAGCGCGAGGACGTTCAAAGAAGCGGCGTCAGGGGCTTTACCGCCACCCCGCGGAGCGTCTGCGAAGTTGCCGATTCGATCTCGACCGGCACGAATTCCCCCGGATTGGCGACCCCGTCGAAGTTGACCGCCTTGCCGTGCCGCGTCCGCCCCCGCAGCTTCGTCTCGTCGGTACGGCTGGTGCCTTCGACCAGCACGTCGAGGGTCCGCCCGACGAAGCGCTGGGCCCGCTCTGCCGCGCGCCGCTGTACCACCTCGACCAGGCGTTCCATCCGCTCGACCTTGACCGGGTGCGGCAGTTGATCGCCCATCGTTGCCGCCTCGGTTTCGCGGCGCGGTGAGAAGATGAAGGTGAAGGCGCCGTCGTAGCCGACCTCCTCGGCCACTTCCAGCGTCTCGATGAAGTCGGCCTCGGTCTCGCCGGGGAAGCCGACGATGATGTCGGTGGTGATCGCGCAGTCGGGGACGTGCTCGCGGATCAGCGCCACCCGGTCCATGTAGCGCTGGCGGTTGTAGGTGCGGCGCATTCGTTTCAGCACCGCGCCGGAGCCCGACTGCAGCGGCAGGTGGATCTGCTCGCACAGCGCCGGCAGTTCGGCGTGGGCGAGGATCACGTCCTCCTTCATGTCCTTCGGGTGCGGGCTCGTGTAGCGGATGCGCTCGATCCCGTCGATCCCGTCGACGCGGCGCAGCAGCTCGGAGAAGCCGATCCGTCGGTCCTTCGGCAGGTCGCGCCCGTAGCTGTTGACGTTCTGCCCCAGCAGGGTCACCTCGACCACCCCGTCGGCGGCCAGCGCCTCGGCCTCGGCGATCAACTCGCCAGGATCGCGGCTGACCTCACGCCCGCGCGTTGAGGGCACGATGCAGTACGAGCAGACGCAGTTGCAGCCCTGGGAGATCTGCAGCCAGCCCTGGAACTCGCGCTCGCGCCGCGCCGGCAGATGGCCGGAGAAGTCCTCGAACTCGAAGTAGCCCTGGGCGGTCAGCGAGTCGGAATTGAGGAACTCGGCCAGCTTGTGAATCTGGCCCGGGCCGAAGGCGACGTCGACGAAGGGAAAGCGCTCGAAGACCTCCTCCTTCACCGATAGTGCCCAGCAGCCGCCGACGCCGACGACCCGCTCGGGGTCTTCGGACTTGAGCTTTTTGGCCTGTCCGAGGTGCGCGATGAAGCGGCTGTCGGCCGACTCGCGGATCGAGCAGGTGTTGAAGAGAATTAGGTCGGCTTCTTCGCGCTCTGCGACCTCCTCGTAG
The DNA here is from genome assembly GCA_051961955.1 of Solirubrobacterales bacterium. GTDB lineage: Bacteria > Actinomycetota > Thermoleophilia > Solirubrobacterales > 70-9 > VAYN01. The sequence goes on along the minus strand of JBQCCT010000202.1, from coordinate 4,064 downwards.
CCGAGCGAAGCCAACATCCCGCGCATCCGCTCAGAGTCGTGCACATTCATCTGACACCCGAAGGTGGTGACGTGGAACCGCTTCGCCATTACCGGCAGGGTAGCGGCAGCTACTTGACTACGAGGGTGCCTTCCATGCCGGCGGCGGCATGCCCTGGAACAGTGCAAAGGAAGGTGTAGGTGCCGGGTTCAAGTTCGGCGGTCTCTGATTCTTCGCTTTCGGCGATCGGCTTGAAGCCCGCCAGTTCCTTGCCGTTCTGCTCGATCACGACGTTGTGGGCGATCGCCGATGGATTCTTGAAGTCGACCGTCACTTTGCCCGCTTTCGCTTCCAGCTTGGTGGTGTTGAACGCGAGCGCGGTCGCGCTGGCTTCGACATGCAGGGTCGTACCTGCTTCTTCGCCTTTTTCACCGGCCTGTTCGGTCTTCTCAGCGGCTTTGGCCTTTTCCTCGTCCTGGGCGTGAAGCACGGCGAAGGTAGTCGCGCCACCGACGAAGATTGCGAACCAGAGGATCACCAGCGGCAGGGCTTTCCCGGGAAAGTCCTTCAGTTTCAACCCGAGGAGGCTGACGACGACCGCCGACGCGGCGAGGATGCCCCCGCAGATGTAGAAGAGAGTTTCGTTGCTCATCAGGCGGCCGGAACCCTATCGCTCAGAACAGAAACCGGCCGCCCGACCACTCAAGCGGCTTGAGCCTCTGGCGCGGCAGCCTCGGGCTGGCCAGGCTCGTTGCTCTGCCCACCGTCGATGCCAAGCGCAGCACGAACCTTCGTTTCGATCTCCAGAGCCAACTCTGGGTTGTCGACGAGGAACTGTTTGGCGTTGTTGCGCCCCTGGCCGAGCCGGGTCTCGCCGTAGGAGAAGAAGGAGCCGGATTTCTGGACCAGGTCTTGCTCCATCCCGAAGTCGAGCAGGCCGCCCTCGCGGGAGATGCCGACCCCGTACTCGATGTCGAACTCGGCCTGACGGAACGGTGCCGCGACCTTGTTCTTGACAACTTTGACCCGGACCCGGTTACCGACCGCCTCGGTGCCTTCCTTCAGGGTCTCGATGCGACGGATGTCGAGCCGCTGCGAGGAGTAGAACTTCAACGCCCGGCCGCCCGGCTGGGTCTCCGGCGAGCCGAACTGGACGCCGACTTTTTCCCGGATCTGGTTGGTGAAGAGGCAGACCGTTTTCGTCCGGTTGAGGCTCCCCGCCAGTTTCCGCAGCGCCTGGGACATCAGCCGCGCCTGCAGGCCGACGGTGGTGTCGCCAATCTGGCCCTCGAGCTCGGCTTTCGGCGTCAGCGCCGCGACCGAGTCGATCGCGATCACGTCGACCGCCGCCGAGGCGATCAGGCGGTCGGCGATCTGCAGCGCCTGCTCGCCGTAGTCAGGCTGGGATACCAGCAGCTCGTCGGTGTCGACGCCGATCGCCCGTGCGTAGACAGGGTCGATCGCGTGCTCGGTGTCGATGAAGGCGCAGACGCCGCCCAGAGCCTGAGCCTGGGCGATGATGTGGCTGACGACCGTCGTCTTGCCCGAGGACTCCGGGCCGAAGATCTCAACGATGCGGCCACGCGGTACCCCACCGATCCCCAGCGCAAGGTCCAGCGCCAGCGCCCCGGTTGGGATCGCATCGACCTTGATCGTCCCTTTGTCGCCAAGGCGCATCAGGGAGCCCTGCCCGAAGTCGCGCTCGATCTGCGTCACCGCCGCCTCGAGGGCCGCATCCTTCGCTTTTGCCTCCTTCGCGGAGGCATCTTTCAAGTTCACTTTTGCCATCTCAAATCACCTCACTGCCGCCCTGCCCGGGCAGCTCGACTTGGGCCAGGGGCACGTAGCGCGCACCCGTGGGCTTGAGTTCAGAACGGTAAAGGGTGAGTCGGACACCAAGAAATGGCTCCAACAACCCCTCCGGCAGCGTCGCCGGTGGATCCAAAACGACCGCTGGTCGCTTCGACCCCCGCGTCTCGGAACGAACCCGAGCCACGGTCACATGCGGCCAAAACGGCCGCTTCTCGGGCTTGTAGAAGCCCTCATGCACAAGTCTCTGCTCGAGGCTCTCCTGGAGCACCTCGGTGCCTGGCGAGAGCGCCGGCAGAGCGAACAATCGGGCCCGTCTGCGCGGCGGGATCGGGACCGGATCTTTCAGCTCCACCCAGGGTGCCGCCCCAACACTCTCCCGCACTACCTCGGCGATCCGCTCGACCTCCTTCTCGGCCCGATAGCCGAGGAAAGCCAGGGTGACGTGGAGCGAGTCGACCGGCACCGGCCGCAGGGTCGGATCAGCCAGAGCCTCCCTCCCCCATGCCACGATCCTCTCCCGCACCCCGTCTGGCAGATCAAGCGCGACGAACAGACGGGTCCGCGGACTTTTCAATCTCTCCTTCGCCATGGCCGCCACGCTAAGGGGCCGCGACGCACGGAACAACACTCAAAGGTCAAGACTCTGGAACTTTTCGATGCCGAGAGGGTGAAATCCGGCTTCGACGCCCTACCAACCTCACTCCCCCTCGCCAAGTAGCTGGCGCAGGAGATGCAGGCCGACCAGGGCGGAGCGTTCGCGGACGTCGGCGCGGCCGCCGGGGATGACGGGGTCGCGGGCGATGCCGGAGCCGTCGGCGAGGCGGGCGTTGAAGCAGACGTAGCCCACCGGCTTCTCCTCGTCGCCCCCGCCCGGCCCGGCGATGCCGGTGATCGAGACCGCGACGTCGGCGCCGAAACGCTCCAACGCCCCGACCGCCATCGCCTCGGCCACCTCCGGCGAGACCGCCCCCTTCTCATCGATCAGATCGGCGTCGACCCCTAGCAACTCCGCCTTCGCCTCGTTCGAGTAGGCGACGACGCTCCCGGCCATGTAGTCCGAGGCTCCCGGCAGGTCGGTGATCCGTGCCGCCAGTAAGCCACCGCTGCAGGACTCCGCCAGCCCCAACCGATGCCCGCGCAGCAGCGCCGCCACCTGTTGGTCGATCGTCTCCCCGTCGAGGCTGAAGGTCTCCCGCGGATGCCGCTGCGCCAGCCCGTCGCGGACTGTCGCGGCGACGTCGGCCGCCTCGTCCCGATAGCGCACGTCGATCTCGATCTCGCCCCGCCGCAGGCAGGTGGTGATCTCGACCGCCCCAAGGTCCATTCCCTCGGCCTCCATCTCCCGCAGGCTCTTGGCGATTTCGGACTCCGGCACCCCGAACATCCGCATCGTGTAGCCGTGCAGCGGCGTCGCCCGGGCCAAAACCGCCTGCACCGGAGCCGTTTCCAGGGCCACCGGCCACATCGGCTGCAGCTCGCGCGGCGGGCCGGGAAGGACGACGACGACGCGCCCGTCGACCGGCACCACCAGCCCCGGTGCCGTCCCCACCGGGTCCAGCGGCACCGCCCCCTCCGGCACCATCGCCTGCTTGCGATTGGCCTCCAGCAGCGCTTCCTGGTTGAGCCGGAAGCGCTTGGCGAAGCCCTCGAGGATCTTGGCGATCTTCGCCTCCATCTCCTCGTCGAGGATCATCTCGCGGCCAGCGAAGCGGCCGACCATCTCGGCCGTGAGATCGTCGGCGGTGGGGCCGAGACCGCCGGTGGTGACGATCAGGTCCATCCCCTCCCCTGCCATGAAGCGCAGCGCCGCCTCGAGGTCGTCGGGGCGGTCGGCGACCACCTGGATGTGGGCGACCTCGACCCCCAGCTCGGCCAGCCGTTCGGAGACCCAGGGACCGTTGGCATCGGCGATCCGTCCGGTGATCACCTCCGTCCCGGTGACGAGGATGCCGGCGCGGATCACGAGCAGGTCGGCCGTTCGCCTTCGGGCAGTTCCCGCACCGACCCCCGCGGGTCGACCGAGAACCCGATCGGGCTCGAAGGTTCCGGAAGGCTCTGCTGTTCTCCGTCTACGCTCATCGTCACCGCGCCGTTTCCCAGCGCGAGCGTGAAGCTACCGGACCGGAACGGTCCTTCGGTTTCGCCCGGATAGAGGATGCGCCCCTTCACCAGCGGGTTCCCCTTACCGTTGAGGAGGCAAACCCAGACTTCACCGTTCGCGGTGAGGGTCAGCGCATGCCCGGGAGCGGAGTTTGCCTTCACTTTGTCAGCTA
>JBQCCT010000201.1:0-4074 GCA_051961955.1 Solirubrobacterales bacterium | reverse complement strand
CTACATGCACTACCCCAGCCTGGGGATCGAAAATAAGGGTTCCTTCTTCCGCGACTGTGGGATCGTGCTCGCGGCGGCGCTGCTGACCTTCTTTGTCGCCCGCACCGCCCGCAAGCGCCAAGGGGTAGACGTGGAGAAGCTGGCCGCGGAGATTCCCCCGGAGTAGGCGTGGGCGATCGGGACCCGCTTTCGGATCCAGTCGCCGAGGGCACCCGGATTGCGGCGGCCGCCGCTGAGCGCGGCCTCCCGCTGCGGCTGCTCGGGGGCGTGGCTGTTGCCGTTCTCTGTCCGAGCAGCCGCAAGCCCCCGTTACGGCGAGAGTACGGGGATATCGACCTTGCCACCACGGGTTCGGCAAAGAGGGACGTGACCCAGTTGGTGGAGTCGCTCGGGTACGCCGGCAACAGGGAACTCAACACGCTCCACGGCCACCGTCGCCTCTTTTTCTGGGATGAGGTCAACCAACGTCAGGTGGATGTGTTCGTGGACGAGGCGAACCTCTGTCACAGGGTTGCCCTCAAGCGGCGGATCGAGGTTTCTCCTCTCACTCTCTCGCTCGCAGATCTGACGGTATTGAAGTTGCAGGTCGTCGAGACCAATGAAAAGGACTATCTCGACATCTGCGCCCTTTTCGCCGATCACGAGCTGAGCGATGACGAGAGCGGCATCAACGTCTCCTATATCGCCAACCTGGCCGCTTCGGACTGGGGGCTCTGGCGAACGCTGGGGATGGTGGCGGAGCGCAGCGAACGGTTTGCCGTCGAGCTGCCGGAGTTCGAAGCGGGAGAGCTGGTGGCAGAGCGTCTAGCCCGCCTGCGGGTGAAACTGGACACCGTTCCCAAGTCCCGTGGATGGAAGCTGCGGGCGCGCGTCGGCGAGCGCAAGAGGTGGTATGAGCTTCCCGAAGAGGTGCATTGAGATTGGTCGTGTCTTATCTATTGGATAGGCTCGCCTGTGTGAACGGGTTGGCTGATCGCTTGGGGAAGGGCAAGAGTTGACTCGGCCACGGCGCGGGGAGCCACGGGCAAGAGTCAAGATCGTCGACGCGAGCCGGAAGCTGTTCATCCGTCGAGGCTTCTCCGAGACCTCGATGGGGGACATCGCCCGGGCGGCGCAAGTGGCGCGGGCAACCGTCTATAACAATTTCGACGACAAGCAGGACATCCTCGCTGCGATCATCAGCGAGTACATCGGGGGCTACCAGGAAATCGTCCAACGGCTGCGCGAAAATGCCCGCTCAGGGCAGACTTCCTTTGAGCTGATCCGGGAGATGGTCCGCGCCATCTTCAGTTGGCGCGTCGAGAATGCCGACCTGCGGCCTATCGTCGCCGTGGCTCGCAACCTCCGCGGCTCCGGGTGGGAGCAAGCGAACAAGACGGCGGACGATGCACTCGTCAACTGGATCATGCAGGTTCATACCGCCGACGAGGATGCGGGGCTGATCCGGGAGGACGTCAACCTCGAGTTCGGTGTTCGCGCCACCTACGTGATGATCGAGGCGATGCTCGTTGCCTTCGACCTCGACACCGCCACCGAGGAGAAGGTCAACGAAGCCGCGGATCAGTTGGCGCTGCTGCACTGGTATGCGATCTGCTCGGTGCCACCCGAGAAGGCACCGCAGAGCCCGCTCGGTCGCAAGAGCGCCGCATAGTCGTAGACAACCTGTCCAATCCGCTACTCTGAAGTGAGTGATCTCGTCGGGGAACCACGCAGGGGATTTAGCTCACTTCATCCATCCTCTGACCGATCACTCGGCCCTGGTGGAGGACGACCTCCTCGTGATCGCGCGTGGCGAGGATTGCGAAGTCATTGCCGAGGACGGACAGCGCCTGATCGACGGTTTCTCCGGACTCTGGACGGTCAACCTCGGGTACAGCCGCGAGGACTTGATCGAGGCAAGCACCACGCAGATGTGGTTGCTCCCTTATGCCGCGACTTTCGGCGGCGCCGCCTCGCGCCCGCCAATCGAGCTCGCCAAGAAGATCGTTGAGCTTGCTCCGCCTGGGCTCAGCGGCGTCTTCTTCGCCAGCGGCGGTAGCGAGGCGAACGAGACCGCAATCAAGCTGGCGCGGCGCCACTGGGTGCGTCAGGGAAAGCCCGAGAAGTCGATCGTGTTGGCTCATGAGCGCGGCTACCACGGCTTGGCCGGCATCACCACGACGGTTACCCGACTGCCTTCCTACCACGTCGATTTCGGCGTCGAAGCGCCCGACATCGTCGAGGTGCCGGTCCCGTACCGCTACCGCTGCGCTGAAGGGGTCCCCTGCGATCCGGCGACTTGCGCGATCTGCACCGGCAAGGCCCTCGAGCGCCAAATCGAAGAGCTCGGCGGCGATCGCATCGCGGCGCTGATCGTCGAGCCGGTCTTCGGTTCCGGTGGCGTGATCGTGCCGCCGCCGGGATACCTGCGCCGTCTACGCGAGCTCTGCGACCGCCACGAGGTGCTGCTGATCGTCGACGAGGTGATCACCGGCTTCGGGCGCACGGGCACCTGGTTCGCGTGCGAGCACGAGGGGATCTCGCCAGACCTGCTCACCTTTGCGAAGGGTGTCACCGGCGGATACGCCCAGCTGGGTGGAGTGATCGTCAGCGACGAACTCTGGGGGGAGTTGTGCGACGCCGGCCAGAGGCCCGGTGTCCTCATGCATGGCTTCACTCACTCCGGCAACCCAGTCGCCTGCGCGGTGGCACTGGCCAGCATCGATGCGATTGAGCGCGAGGGGCTGCTGGAGCGGGTACGGGAGGCGAGCGCGACGCTCGCCGATTTGGTTGCTCCCCTGCGCGATCTGCCGGAAGTGGGCGAGGTGCGTCAGGCAGGCCTGATGGTGGGCGTGGAGCTGGTCGCTGACGAGGAGACGCGGGAGCGCTGGCCTGTTGAGGCGGGTCGTGGCCGTCAGGTCGCCGCCCAAGCGCGAGAGAAAGGCCTGCTGATCCGAGCACTGCTCGACGACATCATCGGCTTAGTGCCCCCGTTCACGATCTCCGACGAGCTGCTGCGGCGCTCGGTGGAGATTCTCGGCAGTAGTATCGCCGCCACCGAGAATCTCCGCGTCTGATCACGGCGCGTACTTTTCCGCCCGTTCCTTCGCTTCTTCGAGGCCCTTTTCCGCCTGGGCCGTGCCTTCTTCGACTCCATTTTCAGCTTCCTTGCGGGCTTTTTCGATCTTCTTCGATCCGCCTGCGTTCTTGATCTGTTCCTTGGCTTCTTCCAGGCCCTTCTTGGTCTGTTCCTTCGCTTCTTCGAGACCTTTCTTGGCCTTTTCGCCACCTTCTTTGACGGCTTCTTCCGCCTTCTTGGCACCTTCTTCAATTTCCTTCTTCGCCTGGTTGGTGCTGCTTTCGACATTGCTGTTGCTGCCGCAGCCGGACCAGACGACGCCGCCAGCGATGATCGCCAAGAGAGCAAAGAGCGAGCTGACAGTGCGCAGCGTCCTGCTGGTGGGGTGGTCTTTCATGTGTGTGCTCCCAATCGATGCTGGTTAACGTGGGAGCAGTGAATCAGACCGGACCGGATGAGTTCGAAGCTCTTGTCGCCGACGCGATCGACGCACTCCCCGGGGAATTCCAACGGGTGCTGGAAAACGTGGCGGTGGTCGTCTCCGAGCTCGGCTCCGAACGCCACGCCTATGGCGAGTACTTCGGTGACGGGGTTGCGGCAGAACGTTACGAGGACCGGATCGTGATCTACCGCGACACGCTCGAACGCGACTTCGGCCATGACCGCAAGCTGCTCGCCCGGCAGGTCGAGCAGACGCTGCGGCACGAGCTCGCCCACCACCTCGGCTGGAACGAGCGCGGCGTCGGCGGCCTGGGTCTTTGACTCGGTAGAGGCCTCCGGTCGTTCTCCGCGTGAATTGAGTCGCGCCCCTAGGTCGGGGCAGCTCCCTGAGACAGATTGCATATCGCCGCTTCGCGAACATTCCCGCGGAGAACGACCGGACCCCTCTCCACACCGCAGCTCAGGGACGTCTCAGAGCTGGGCGTCTGCCGAAGCTCTGTGGTGGAGGGGACCGGTACTCCTCCGCAGGAATGTTCGGCGACATGCAATCTGGCTTTTGCGCGGCGAAGCCGCGC
>JBQCCT010000200.1:0-6749 GCA_051961955.1 Solirubrobacterales bacterium | reverse complement strand
GATGCCGCGCTCGCGCAGCATCTCGATCGCGCCGACCACCAGGTACTCGGTGAGCCCGTTGACGGTGTCGCGGTCGCGCCGCATCAGCCCGAGCGAGACGGCCGGCCGGCCGCAGCAGGGGGCGAAGTGAAGAAAGCCACGCACCGCCCCCTCGGCGTCCCGCGCCACCACCACCAGGCTCTCGTCCAGGTGGTCGCCGCGCAAACTGTCAATCGCCATCGAGAAGCCGCGCTCCGGTTGCTCGCCACGCCAGCGGTCCGAGACCTCCTCGAGCTCGCGCAGCTCCGCCTCGGTCAGGTCGCCCATCGGCTGCAACGCGACCGTGTAGCCGGCCTTTCGCACCCGCGTCACTGCCTGGCGCAGCTTGCGGATCGCCCGTCCCTCAAGCGAGAAGCCGACCAGCTCGACGATCGCCTCGTCGCCGATGTAGAAGGAGCCGAGCCCGGCGCCTGTGGCCAGCTCGGCGAACTCCTCGCTGGCGCCGACGACCCCGATCGCCAGACCGCGCGCTTCGGCGAAGCCGCAGAGGTCGCGCAGCAGGCCGGGTACCGCCGCGGCTGGCCCGACCGGATCGCCGGAGACGAGCAGCACGCCCGCCTCGATCCGATAGCCGACGAACGCCCGCCGCGAGCGATCGAAGAAGTGGTGCTTATCGGTCCGCAGCTTGAAGAAACTGAGGGTGTCCGTGCCGTGGGAGGCGACCAGCTCGCGGGCGAGCGGCCGCAGCTCCCCGGGTGGCAGCCCGCGCGGCCCTGCCAACGGCCGAAACAGCTGCCAAGCGACGGTCACGAGGCCGCCGCTCCAGAGGACGATGAGCGCCCCCGGCACCCACTCGAAGTGGTCCCGATAGCGGATCGGGCCCGGGGAGCGGGTCAGAGCGGCGGTGAGCTCGGCCACCGTCCGTGCCGGGTTCAGTCCCGGCGTGCCCCAATGGGAGATCGCCAGCAGGGTGGCGACACTTGCGGCGAGCACGCCGCCGAGCACGGCGGCGCTGCGCAGGAGCGGCACCCGCCAGCCGCTGTCCTCGTGGACGACCGTGAACGCGTCTCGCCCCCAGACGAGGAGCGCGGCGACACCCCAGCAGGCGAGTGCCTCCTCGCCGTCAAGTCCCTTCAGCAGGTTGAGGGCGCCGGCCACGGCCAGGATTGCCAGCGCCAGCGCCCAGGCGCGGCGGCGGCGGCGCATCAGGTAGATGCCGAGGATCGTCAGCGAGACCCCGGCGGAGAGCGCCAGGGCGTGCGCCGCCACCGGTACCTCCCCCGGCACAAGTTCGAGCAGCAATTGCATCCGCGAGTGCACTCCGGGGGTCAGGGCCGAGCCGACGTTGAGGAGGCCCATCGCGATCGTGCAGGCGCCGGCCACCGGGGCCAGCCAGTGGCCACGCTTGTGCGCGCGGAACGGCGCCCGTCGCCCGGGCAAACGCAGCCGCGGGCCCGGCCGGTGACGATGGGTGAGGAGCAAGGCGGCGGAAAATATCGCGGTCGAACCTAAGCGGGGCCTAATGGGCCTCACAGCGAAAGTGGATCAGCGCAACGTTTTTTGTTGCGCTACACTGGGACCGTGCCTGTAGCGACTGCAGTGAAGATCACCGCTCTCAGCCACGACCTCGGCTCGCAGCGCCGCCTGGCAGAGCTGCTGGGGGTGAGCCCGGCGCAGGTGACGCGGTGGCGGCGGGGTGGAGGGATCGACCTCCAGAACGCCGAGCGGGTGGACCTGCTGGAGCTGGTGGTGGCGAGTCTTCTGCGGCTCTACCCAGCGGAGGCGGCGGAGCAGTGGCTACTTGGGCTTAATCCGCACTTGGCCGACCGGCGGCCGATCGATTTGGTGCGAGCGGGTCGGGCGCAGGAGTTGCTCGGGGCGCTGGGGGCTGAGCGCGCCGGCGGCTTTGCGTGAGGCTCTGGCGGGCGCTGCCTCTCGATGAGGAGGCGCGGGCCGGTGAGGCCGGCGGACCCCTTTGGTTCCCGCGCCTGCGGCAAGGCGAGGGAAGGCACGACAACCCCGATCTCTACGGCTGCCTCTACGCTGCCGAGGAGCCTGTCTCGGCGGTCGCCGAGATGCTGGCACCTTTCCGCGGGACTGGCAGGCTTTTGCCGTCGATGCTGGTCCGCTACGGCAAGCCGCTGTCGCTGGCCGCGCTGCGGCTGGAAGACGGGCTGACCGCGGTCGACCTCGACGAGCCCTCCACCCTGATCGCCACCGACCTGCGTCCTTCGCTCGTCGCCACTCGCAAGCGGACCATCACCCAGCGCCAGGCCGCTGAGTTGTTCGAAACCCACCCCGCCGCGGTCGGCATCCGCTGGTGGTCGACCCTCGAGTCCACCTGGATCAACTGGACTCTCTTCGAACGCGCCAGTCCCGACCTGGCGCTGGAAGAGACGCGCGAGCTGACCGTCGAGGACCCCGTTGTCGCCGAGGCCGCCGATCGGCTCGGCCTGCTTCGGTAAGCGGCTAGAACCCGCCGACGCCGTTCGGCGTGCCGAGGCCAGTTGGGCCGTCGTAGCCGGCCGTGCCGGTACAGAGGTAGCTGCCGCCGCAGGAGCCGTTGGCGCCGGAGCTGACGTCGTTGAGCGCGCTGGTGTGGCCGTATGGATATGAGCCGTAGCTGACCGTGCTGGCGTTGCCGGCGAGGGCGTAGACGCCGGCGACGATCGGCGCCGCGACGCTGGTGCCGCCGAAGACGAGCCAGCCGCGGGTGCGCATGGTGTCGTAGACGGCGACGCCGGTGTTGGGGTCGGCGTCGGCGGAGACGTCGGCGACGGTGCGGTGGGAGCAGCTGTCGGTCTGCCATTCGGGCTTGGCGACGTAGGCGGAGCAGCCGCTGCCGGCCTTCGACCAGGCACTCTCCTTCCAGCCCCGCGCCGTCGTCGCGTCGCGAGTGAGAGTGGTACCGCCGACCGCGGTCACGTGCTGGGAAGCAGCCGGGAACTCGACCCCGTAGCCGTTGTCCCCGGAGCTGGCGGTGATCGCCACGCCCGGGTGGGTGAAGTGGCCGTCGTAGCCGAGACCGGTCTCGCTGGAGAACTCGTTGCCGCCGAAGCTGTTGCTGACCACGTTGGCGTGGGCGGCGGCGTAGTCCTCGGCCGCGCCGAGGTTTGCGAAGCTGTTCGAGGTTGCCTCGACCAGGAGGATCTTGCAGTTGGGACAGATCGCCGAGGCCATGTCGAGGTCGAGTGAGATCTCCTGTGCCCAGCCGGAATCACTGCGCGGCATCGAGGTTCCACCGCTCTGGTTGACCTTCTTGAAGCAGGGGTTGGCACCGCTGCTGGTGCAGGGCGGCAGTCCGTAGTGGGAGCGGTAGACCGCCAGGTCGGCGGCGGCGTTGGGGTCGTCGTAGGCGTCCACGATCGCGATCGTCTGGCCGCCGTTGCTCGCCGAGGCGCCGGCGAGGCTGTAGGCGCTGCGCAGTTCTTCCGGCCCATAGCCGGCGGGCGCTGAGGTGACCAGCGGCTTGCCGCCCGCGTTGGTGACGATCGCCGAGTCGCAATGCGCTTCGCCGGGCAGCACCGGCCCGCAGACCCGCTGGTGATGGAGACCGGAATGCCCCGGCCCGGGCGGCGGTTCGGCTGCGGCGCTCCCGGCGCCGATCAGCAGGACGGCGAACCCGGTAAGCAGGCTGAACAGCAGGCGCCGCGAGGCGCTGGCGATCATGAAGTTCATTTCTCTCCCTAGAGCCGCTGAGGACTGGCGAGCAAGGTACCACGGTTTCTCGCCTCTCCAGAAAATCTTTAGGCAAGCGAAGCCCTGGTCTCAGTGATGGTGGTGGTGGTGCGGATGGCCGCGCACCGTGTGCCAGGAGTCCCAGGTGATCTTGAGGATGACGAGGGTGATCGCGAGGCCGATCAGCGGGTCGGCGATGGTGAGGCCGAGGGCGACGCAGGCGGCGCTGGCGATGACGGCGAGGCTGACGTAGGCGTCGGCGCGAGCGTGTTCGCCGTCGGCGATCAGGGCCGGGCTGTCGAGGCGGCGGCCGGCGGCGGTGCGGATGCGGGCGGCAAGGGTGTTGCCGAGCCAGCCGATCGCGCCGGCGGCGGCAAGGGCGCCGAGATGGTCGACGTGCTCGGGCTGGATCAGGCGCCGCACCGCCTCGACTCCGGCGACGCAGGCGGAGACGAAGATCGCCAGGACGACGAAGTAGCCGGCGCCGCGCTCGGCCCGGTCCGAGCGCAGGGCGAAGGCGATCCCGAGTGGGATCGCGGTGGCGGCGTCGCCGAAGTTGTGGATCAGGTCGGCGAGCAGGGCGATGCTGCTGGTGAGGGCGAAGATCGCGGTCTGCGCCGCCGCCGCCAAGCCGAGCACCAGCAGCGAGAGCAGCACCGCCCGGATCCCCTCCCGCGAGCGTTTGATCGAGGGGTCGACGAGGCCATGCGTGTGGCCGCCGCGCCCGTGGTGGTGGGCAGGGGCGGTGTCAGCCCGCAGGGACCCGGGCCTTCCGGCTTCTACGGAGTCGTCTCGCGAGGAATCTGCCCATGCCGGGAGCGATACCCGTCGGCAGCGTCAGGTGCTCGAGGTCCTCGTCAGGCGAAGGCAGTGGAGGCAGTGGCTCTACCTCGGCAGCCTCGGTGGCATAAGCGACCTCGGACGTCGGCTCCTGCTCTTGTCGCTCTGGCTCGTCCACTGTTGACGAATTCTAACTCCAGCCCGGCGTCAGCCAACGGTCTTCTTGATCAGGTGCCAGAGGCCGGCCATCCGATGCCATGCCCAGATCACAGCTTCCTCGGCGAAATGCCGGCCTTCGCGGCCGACTGATGCGATCGCCGGCCCGAGCCAATGCCAGGCGCTTTGAGCCAAGTGCCAGGTGGTCACTCCGCTGTAGACGTACCAACCGACCACCTCGGAGACGCCGATGAGAGGGACGATCGAGACGAGCACCGCCGCCACCAAGATGATCTCTGCTTGGAGCAGCCCTTCTTTCTTTCGTGTGATCAGAGCATGATTTCCGTCCAGGGTTTGCCCGAGGTCGGCAAGCATCTGAGATTTGAAGGCCTGGGGATCTTGTGACCCGTACTTGGCTGAGAAGCCTCGTGGTTTCGGTCCGAGGTCGCTGTCCGGATCGCCATCGGATGAACTCGGGGACTTGGCGCAGAGGAAGCTCGAGAGCGCCAGGAGAGGAAGCGGTAGCCACCATCCACTCCCAAGCGCGTCCTTGAGCGCGATATCGGCCACGATCAAGGCTCCGTTGAAGCCCCAGTAAACCCATCAGCCGCAAGTCGAAGTTGTCGGAGTGAATGACCTGGGCAAGCAACTGCGAACGTGCGAGGTCGACTAGAACGTCAAGCCGATCATCAAAAGACCTGCCAGTTCCGGAAGGAGACACCTTCCGGACACATTACTCAGTGACGTGAGAAGCGGCCCTACTCGGTTTCGACCGAGTCGAGCTGTTCCTTCAGGAACGGGGTCGCGTCGAAGACTTCGGAGGAGTCGGGAAGCTGGATGTCCGGGTGGGCGCCGAAGGCGAAGAGGTCCATGCGAATGTCCATCGTCACCGGCGGCTGGCCGGACTCGGACGGCATCGTCATCACCTCGCGCATCCGCCGCACCATGCCCTGGCGGTCGATCGAGGTTTCGCCGACGACCGGCGTCGGCATCAGCACCGCGAGCTTTTCGTACTCTTCGGCGAGTTCGTCCTTGCCTTCTTCGCTCAGCAGTTGGGCGTAGTCGTCCATCCCGATCTGGGAGCGGTAGCGACGGGTGGGGACGCCGCGGACCTTTTCGTGGCCGACCAGTCGCACATTTCCGACCGTGGTCAGCATCTTCAGCGAGTCGGTGGCGCTGCCGCCGCCGACCATCGCTTCCTGCTCGCTCTTGCCGAGGAACGGCTGGATCTCCAGCCATTGCTTGCCGGCGGGTAACTGGTCACTGATTTTGGTCCCGCGCAGGTAAAAGGCGGTGCCGTCGCCGAGCTCTTCGATCCTGATCCTGCCCTCCTGCGGTGAGTACATCCCCAGCGAGATGCGGATGTGTTCGGTTTCGGAGTTGTAGACACCGCTGCCGTGGGCGGACATCGGCTGCGGCATAGCGCTGGAGGTATAGGTCGCCTTCATCGTGAATTTGGCGCCGGGGGCGTCTGCGGTCCGTTCCGCTGCCGCCGCGACCGGGTTCGGGTTGAATGGGCTGGCGCTCCCTTGGTTCAGGAACGAGTTGGCGACGACCAGGACCAGCAGCAGCGAGAGCGCGCCGGCCACCTGCAGCAGGCGACGGGAAAGCGGCTCGAGCCCCTCGCCGCCGAACAGCCAGGAGGCGCTGGCAGTGCGCGCGGGGGTGGCGGGGGTCGCGGGTCCCTGCGGCGCTGCGGGGGCCGGGGAGGCGAAGGAGGCGCCGCCCTTGTAGCTCCCCCACAGGGGTTGGGCGCCCGGCGGCGGGAAAGAGCTTGGCGGTGCGTCGGACAAGACATATATTCAATCGGACCCGCCGGGGGGCGGCTTGAGCAGTTCGGGGAGCCAATTGGACAAATGGGCCTTTTAGATCCAACTCCACCTCCGTTCGAGGTCGCCGAGTGGCGGCGCCTGCCGCACCTGGAGCGGATCAGGCCGCTGGCACAGGACTGGGCACTAAACGGGTTTGGGACGCCGGTCGCGGTCTACTTCCTCTACGTCTTCAAGAGCCTCGCCTACGCTGGCGCCGGCTTTCTGCTGATCGCGGCGACCAGCGGCTGGCCCGCCTGGACGGCGCCGATCCTCTTCGAGAAAGCGGTGGTCTGGACGATGCTGTGGGAGGTGTTGGGCTTGGGCGCCGGCTCGCTGCCGTTGACC